>JAYUIP010000852.1:0-12066 GCA_043765945.1 Arcicella sp. | reverse complement strand
CCCACATAAGTTCCAATGGCACTAAAAACCTTAGAAAATGCTTCTGGGCGTTCCCAAGCAGCTGTGAACGCACAAACTGCTCCGCTACTTGCACCGCCGATTGCTCGGTCATTTCCACTTTTAGATAAAATAATTGCTCTTCCATCAGATGTTTTTTGCTTTTCAACTTCGGGTAAAATTTCTTCTAAAATGAATCTGGCATAAGTATCTCCCAATCCATCAAATTCAAAACTACGGTTATATCTGTCTAACGCCTCCTCTGGTTTTACCGCTTTCATTCGACCGTGCATGACGAAAACGCCAATCGTAACTGGCATTTCCTTTTTATGAATTAAGTTATCAAAAACAGTCGGTGCTTTCCATTGCACGCCATCCTGATTTATATACACGCAAGCAGGCTTATCTCCTTGATATTGTGCTGGAATATAAATCGTTATTTCTCTGGATGTACCAACATAGAGTTTAGAATTTTCAAAAGTAAATTTCAATATTTCTCCTCTCGGAACATTCGGTTGTTCTATGGAAGCAGAATCTTCTGGATATGACTCTGACGAAGCCTGAGCAAAGAGAAAAGCAGGAAAAATTATTAATAGAAAAGTAAATATATATTTCATGTTGGAATATAATTGAGTTTTAGATATTTATAAGAAAAGCCCATTTGAATAACAAATGGGCTACGTTAAAATATTCAGAAGTATGATGCTAAATAAGTGTTTTTGTTTAAGACAATTGCCTGTGGAGACTGATTTGGTCTCCGCAGACACTGTACACCATTAACCATTTTTATAAACAAAAACTAACCAAATTGTCCTCATAAGGAGAACATTTTATTATATTCTTAAGCACTGATAAAAAAATTATAAATCATAACAATGCTACACTATGCTAATTTTTTACAGTGCAAATATAAAAATATTTTTAGTTATTCAAAATTTTTTAGTAATATTTTATGATAAAATGTTCTAATTGCATTAGAAAGCGTTAAAAACCTTAAATTTGTCAGATTAGTAACAGCTTTAATACCTTTTTATGAAAATAATCAATTTTAATTCAAGTTCCAGCAAACCTAAATTTCAACAACTTATTGAACATATAATTGCCTCCATTGAAGACGGAACATTAGTGAGAGGACAGCGATTGCCTTCGATAAATGAGGTTTCGGAAAATTCAGGTATTGCACGTATGACGGTTGCAAAGGCGTATGATGAACTTCGTGCTTTGGGTTTGGTTACCTCTCATCATGGAAAAGGATTTTATGTGTCGAGTACAGATACCAGAAATCAACTAAATATATTCGTGCTTTTTGATGCACTAACTCCCTATAAAGAAATTTTATATGATAATCTCATAGCAAATTTAGGTGACAGTATTAATGTCAATATCTTCTTTCACCATCATAATTTAAAAGTATTTGAAAACCTTTTGATAAATAATTTAGGGCAGTATAATTTCTACGTAGTGATGCCTCATTTTAAAGAAGATGTCACCAAAATACTTCAAAATATACCAAAAGAAAAATTGTTAATCTTGGATATTGATACGCCAAAATTAGGGGATGATTTTGCTATTTTATATCAAGATTTTGAAAAAAACATCTATCAAGGACTTTCGAAGGCAGTTTTATTGATTAAAAAATATGAAACCTTAACCTTAGTTTTAAGTAGCAAAAATTTCCAATTTACTCCCGTAGGTATCATTAATGGTTTTGAAAAATTCTGTAAAGAAAATAAAATTAGTTACGAAATAATATCAAATTTGGAAGAGGAAGAACACCTTCAAAAAGACCATGCGTACTTAGTTTTTAGAGAAAATGACTTAGTAAGATTCATTAACTGGTCATATAAAAAAGGTTGGAAATTAGGTGAAGATATTGGATTAATTTCCTACGACGATACGCCCATAAAAGAGATTTTAGCGGAAGGAATATCGGTAATTTCTAATGATTTTGCCTTAATGGGTAAACGAGCGGCAGAAATGATTTTATCCCGAGAGAAAGGTCGATTTGTGAATGAAAGTCGGTTTATTGAGAGAAAGTCTTTGTGATTTTCAACAAGTAGAATAAAAATATTACGACTTATAATGAATTTCACTCAATTCCCTTAACTGTTGAGCCGCTCTTTCAGGCGTTATGTCACGCTGAGGATTTGCTAATAACTCATACCCAACCATAAATTTTTTCACCGTTGCTGAACGCAAAAGTGGCGGATAAAAATGAATGTGCCAGTGCCAACCTTCAATGGAATCGACATTAATTGGAGCTTGATGAATTCCTGCTGAATACGGAAACGAAGTACTAAAAAGGTTATCATAACGGATGGTAAGTCTTCTGATAATATCTGCCAAATCACCTTTCTCAGTTTCATTCATTTCTGAAATATAACTCATCGGTCTTTTGGGAATTACCATCGCCTCAAAGGGCCAGGTTGCCCAAAAAGGGACGACAACCAAAAAACTATCATTTTCAATTACAATCCGCTCATTTTCAGATAGTTCTATTTGAATATAATCTTCTAATAAAGTTTTTTTATGTTTTTGGAAATAGTCTTTTTGTTGCGTAGATTCTTTTTGAATTTCAACAGGAATATTGCTCGAAGCCCAAATTTGTCCGTGCGGATGAGGGTTTGAACAACCCATTGTTTCACCTTTATTTTCAAAAATTTGAACGTAATGAATTTCCTTTTTCGTTCTAAAATCTTCAAACTCACTAATCCAAGTATCCACCACTTTTCGAATTTCAAGCGTTTCCATTTCTGCCAAAGTCAAATCGTGACGGGGTGAAAAACAGATTACTCGGCACTCTCCTTTCACGCTCTCGGCTTTCAATAAACCGCCTTTATTGATGTTACCTTTTGGAACATCTGACTGTAAGGCAGCAAAATCATTTTGAAAAACGTAAGTATCTGAATAACTGGGATTTAATTCCCCATTCATCCGTGGATTACCCGCACATAAATAGCAAGTTGAATCATATTGTGGGCGAATATCAGTCACAGAATCCTCCGTTTTCCCTTGCCATGGACGTTTAGTTCGATGTGGGGAAACCATTACATAATCGCCCGTTAATGGATTTTGCCTTATATGAGAATGCTCGTTAAAATCGAAAGTCATGATTTAATATTTATAAATGTTTGGACAAATTTACTCATGGCATGAATAAAACATAAACTGTTGATGATGAACAAGTCATTATCGGTTATGCCATGAGTATTTTGCTAATTAGTTTTATCTTGGCACTTAAATTTTAGAAATATGAAAGTTTTACACAAACATTTAAAGAATCTCTGTGCCATTAGAAGTCACTACACTATACATTTTCAATTTTATACCCGTATATTTTTCATAATTAACTAATAAATTTTTAAATAATTCATCAATCGCATCTTCTTTAATGAGATTGATGGTACATCCACCAAACCCACCTCCCATTACTCTGGAACCCAAAACGCTTGATTCATCCCAAAGGACATCAACCAAAAAATCTAATTCAGGACAACTAACTTCATACAAATTTCTTAGCCCTTCATGCGTTGCGGTCATATTTATGCCAAATTCTTTCAATCGCCCTTGCTGTAAATCTTCACAAGCCGAAAGTATTCTTTGGTTTTCTTCAATTACGTACTGACATCTTTTATACACAATTTCGTCTAATTGACTTTTACTTGATTGTAACCAAGACAATGGAACCGAGCCAAGATTTTTAACTGTATCATCAAAATGTTTTCTGAAGAAAGCTAAGCCTTCTTCGCATTGTTGTCTTCTAAGATTATACTCAGATTCTACTAAATTATGCTTTACGCCCGAATCAAAAAGTACAATTTTATATTCTCCTAAATTCAAAGGAAAATATTGATATTCAAGTGTTTCGCAGTCTAATCTGATAACATTATTTTCTTTTCCATGTAGGCTGGCAAACATATCCATGATACCACATTTCACGCCAATAAACTCATTTTCAGCTTGTTGCACTATTTTCGATAACTCTTTTCGACTGAATCCAAATTCATTCATTTCATTAATAGCAAACCCAACGGCACTTTCCAAAGCCGCCGAAGAGGACATTCCAGAACCAATGGGAATATCACCCGCCAAGACACAATTGAAGGGTTTTACCTTTAATCCACGATTTTGAAATTGCTGAATAACGCCCAAAATATAATTCGCCCAGGTGTTTACTTGTAATGACTTTATCGAATCAAAATTGATTTCAACTGTTTCGTTCATATCAACGGAAATCCATTTTCCAGATTCAGAATTTGAGGGGACAATTGCTAAATAAGCGGCTTTGTCAATGGCGGCGGGTAGGACAAAACCGCCATTATAATCAGTATGTTCACCAATCAGATTCACTCTTCCAGGCGAACGCACAATCATTGGAGAGACACTAAAATTATCAATAAATATTTGATTTACAGTTACTTGTAATTGATTCATACATTAGATTTGAGATAAAATAACAAAAGAACTCCTTAAATTGAAGTTCTTTTGTTGATAAAAATGTAAGTAAATTTACCAATTATTCATGAGTATCAAAAGGAAAACTACTAATTAACTACACTAACAAATACTACTTTTCGTTTATTATAATTTCAATAACCATTAAATGTTGCGTTTCATTCCCATGCCGAAATGCGAACCTAACACCTGTATCAGCTGTCACTGCGTAGAAAGTAAAAGCACTCCACCGAATGCTTTAAATCATGGTTTTCATTTTCATGGCTTTGTTCCAAAACCACCTCCCCCAGGAGTGTAAATCGTTAAAATATCACCTTTTTCTACTGAAAATTCATTGGAAGAAAAAGATTCTCCATTTTTCTTTATAACAACATGATAACCAGTTTTGCCATTTTCACCACCTTGAAGTCCATAAGGTTCTTGTTGTTGATGTTGTCTAATTAAAGAGACTTCTACCTTATCCAAAAACTCGACTTCCCGAATAATACCATCTCCACCATTAAATTGCCCTTTTCCACCAGAATTTTTTCTTATTTCAAAACGGTTTAGATAGACTGGATAACGCAGTTCTATTACTTCTGGATCGGTAATTCGGGTATTTGTCATGTGCGTATGAACACCCGATGTTCCATCAAATCCATTGCCTGCCCCACTTCCACCACAAATGGTTTCGTAATAACCAAAATTATTATTTCCAAATAAAAAGTTATTCATCGTTCCCTGCGAACAAGCCACAATGCCAAATGCTTTTAACAAGGTATCCGTTAATCGCTGACTCAATTCTACATTTCCACCCACCACGGCAGGACAATTTTCAAGATTGTCTGGAAAATCTGGATTAAGGATTGAATCTTCTGGAATGATGATTTTTACGGCTTTCAGAATTCCATCGTTCAAAGGTATTTTTTCATTCAACAATAATCTTAAAACATACACTACTACGGAATTCACGATAGAAATGTTAGCGTTTAAATTACCTTGATGAGTTTTTGAAGAACCCGTAAAGTCTATAATAGACTCATTTGCAGATATCTGGACTTTGACTTTGAGTGAAGCCCCCCCCGCCCCCAATGGGGGAGTTTTCTGGTCCAAATTATCTAAAGGAATAAGCGTTAATAAAGAATGCCTTTCAATAGATTGTGGAATATTGATATCCGAATTTTCTAATGTATCAAATAATTGGGAAACTCCACCATCGGGGGTTGGGGAGCTTTTTGTATATTTTGATTTATCCAAAAACTCTTCTGCTTCATAAATACCCGCTCCAAATTCCTTTAGACGCTCTTTCATCTTCTCCGTAGAATACGTTTTTAGGCGATTCATATAAAAATAAACTTTATCTAAACCGTGGTGGGAAACCAAATTTTGCAAGGCAATTTCTCCATTCTTGTTTGCTGCCAAAGCCGCATTTAAGTCTGCCAAATTTTCTTGCAAAGAACGAGTTGGATATTTGGCAGTTGTTAATACCTGAGTAATTTCATCCCAACGAATTTCTCCATTTTTAACTAAATACATCGGAGGAATTACCACCCCTTCTTCTGCTAAATTAGTAGAGTTAGGAGGCATCGAAGCAGGACGAATTCCACCAATTTCTGAATGATGACAACGATTGACAACGTAGCCAATTAACTGATTATTAATAGAATAAACTGAAGAAATCAAAGTAACATCTGGCAAATGTGACCCTCCATATTTGGGATGATTAGTGATAACGACATCCCCTTTTTCGATGTTAATTTGCCTCAAAACACTTCTCACACATACGCCCAAACTACCCAGATGTACTGGAATGTGCGGAGCATTTGCAATCAATTCTGCTTCAGCATCCAACAACGCACACGAGAAATCAAGCCGTTCTTTTACATTTACAGAAAGAGAAGTTCGTTGTAGAAGCACGCCCATATTTTCGGCAATGGACATGAAGCGATTCGTGAAAAGTTCGAGTTCAGTTTGAACATTTTTAAAACTCACATTAGAACTAATTGAGACTTCAAATTGATTTATTTTCAGAAGTTTTCCAGTTCCATTATTATCTAAAATGAACTCCCACCCGTTCTCAATAACTGTTGTACTAAATCTGTCTAACAACAAAGCAAAGCCCTTGATTTTCGCTCCTTTTTTTAGATTTTCTCTGATAAAAACTGGTACAGATTTGTACTGGTTTTCAACGAAAGAATTAATGAAATGAGACGGCTGAGATTCAAATTCTTCTACTTGAACGCAATCTGGATTCAAAACTCCGACTGCGTTCTTATTAAAATCTATACAATCATTTTCACAAGCAATTACCCTAATACTCTCAATTTCAATCTCCCGATTTTCAACCCAATGCCCATAAATTGAGATGTATTTTTCCTTGAATTTTTCAATAACTTCCTGATATTCAGACCATTCAATCTCCAAATTTGAATCTTGCCCTTTAAATCTTAGATAAAGAAAATGATTTTTTAATTTAATATTATCTTTTAAGATACCGTCAATTTCTAATTTTCCAACAACCTCATTTTCCAATTCCTCAAAATTTGAATAAAGATTTTTGCAAAAATCTGAATTAAAAATCTGAATTAATGAGGCTTCCGCAAAGCGCTCAATTTTAGCTTTTGAAATACCAAATGCTGATAATATCCCTGCATCTTTGGGTAAAATAATCGTTGAAATATTTAATAAATTAGCTATTCCACAGGCGTGTAATCCTCCTGCACCACCAAAAGCAACTAAGGCATAATCAGTTGTATCATACCCCTTTGATATTGATATTTTACGGACAGTATCAGCCATCTTCTCGTTGGCAATGGCTCTGAATCCTTCCAAGACATCTTCTCTACTTAATTGATTGTCAGATGTTTGTAAAACTTCTTGCAGTCTTTCTTCGGCTCTTTCTGGAAAAACTGGGATTGAGAATTGTGTAGCATCTAATCGACCCAAAAGCAAATTAACATCTGTAATTGTCAGCGGTCCTCCCGCTCCATAACAGGCTGGTCCAGGCGTTGAACCTGCACTTTCTGGACCCACAGAAAGTTTATAGCCATCGTAACTACAAATTGAACCACCACCCGCTGCCACCGTTTCAATGGCTAAGGACGGACTAAAAATATGAGCGTTGCCTATTTTTTGAGAAAATTGATACTCGAATTGACCATCGTAACGTGCCACGTCCGTACTTGTTCCACCCATATCAAAAGCGATAAAGTTTTGATAATTAGCTTGTTCTGCTATCACGGATGCACCAACAACCCCACCCGCAGGACCAGAAAAGAGGCTATCTTTTGGATAAAAAGCGTCAGATTTTACCAAACTCCCCGAACTCGTCATTACTTTTAAATCTTGATTGGGTAATTTGTCAGTAATTTTTTGAAGATAATTTGAAATAATGGGTGATAAATAGGCATTGACCACCGTTGTCTCTGCCCGATTGACAAATTTTATTTGACCACTTAATTCCGTTGAAATATTAACAAATTTGAAATATTTTTTAAACACTTCTTGTAATTTTCTCTCGTGAATATTGTTGCGATAAGCGTTTTTTAGACAAATGGCAATTGATTCAACTCCTTGATTTTTAAGGGATTGAACTTCATTTTCGAGTAGCTTTATTTCAATATCTTTAATTACTTTCCCCTCAAAATCAATCCGTTCATCAATTTCCACAACCACATCATGCAATGGTTCAGGACGGATAATATTTAAAGCAAAAATATCTGGACGAGCCTGATTACCGATTACTAATAAATCCTTAAAACCTTTCGTGACTACAAAAGCGATTTTTGCCCCTTTTAATTCTAAAAGTGCATTTGTGCCTTTGGTTGAGCCAATTCGCATCTGAATTGCTGGAAATTGTTCGTTTAAAGATGTTTCAGTAATCAACCTTGCTCCTAAAATTGGGGCTTCTTCATTGGCAGTTAATTCAAAGCTAAATATCTGATTTTCACACGTTTCTGGCAAAATATCTTCAATTTCAAGTACAGAGTTCAATACATCAAAAGAAATGACTTTTGATTGAAAAGTTTGCCCTAAAATCAAAAAGAGATAATCTTTTAGAATATCTCTCTTCAATTGCCAAGACTGTTTTATTTTAAATTTATTCTTAGAAAACTGTTCGATAACTTCCCCTCTGATGGTACTGTTTGAAAGAATTTTGGTTCGATATTCGGTCCCAAAATTGTCAGTAGCAATACAATCCGTAAAAGTCCCACCCGTATCAATAGAAATGTGAAAAGATTTGGTCATGGTAAAAGATGGCACGCAGATGACGCAGATGCTTTGCAACGCAGATTTTCGCAGATTTTTTTAATTGAATAGAAAGGAAAATAAATTAATAAATTACTTTTTTAAAAATCTGCGAAAATCTGCGTTGCCGAAGGCATCTGCGTCATCTGCGTGCCATTAGTTAGCTCTAAAAATCAATGTTTACGTTTACCCATTCTTCGTCGAATCTGGCTCCGAATTTTTTGTAAAAGTTTATCGCTGGTTCGTTCCAATCCAAAACTTGCCACATTAAGCCCGTGCAAGCGGTTTGACGGGCTTTTTCAATAACTGCGTTCAACAATTTTTCCCCTAATCCACGCCCACGCATCGTTTCAGAAACGATTAAATCTTCTAAATATAGTCGTTTGCCTTTCCAGGTTGAGTAACGATAATAATACAAAGCCATTCCAACTATTTCACCATCAACTTCCGAAACAATTGTTCCAAAAATTGGATTTTCGCCAAAACCATCAATGTACATTTGTTTGACAGTGTTGGTTACTTGCTCTGGGGCTTTTTCGTAAAGAGCTAATTCTTTAATCAACTCAAACATGGCAGGCACATCCCCACGGACGGCATCACGAATAACGATAGACATTAAAATAGGGGTTATTTAAAAATTATAAATTACTTCTCCGTTGAGACCAATAAATAGTAAGTCTCTGATTTCCAATTCTTTAATTATATTATGCGGATTAATTTCAATATGCTTTATACCTTCATAATATCCTGTAATATAATTTTTTAACGGTTTTGCCTTCTTCGGACGCATTCCTCGGTCTATACCCCCAAGAAATTCCACAAAATCATCAAGGTTTCTTTCTACTGTATCCATTTTTTTTAAGTTTAGAATTTAGTTTGAATTAATAAGTTATGAGCTGTGAATCAAGTGGTTAGCTAAAAACTTGTTGTCAGAATAAATCTATATTTTAAAAATTAATGGTTGTATGGTGTCACAGGTACGCCTGCCGCAGAATTTCTCAGAGTATTGCACAGAGTTCTACAAAGTAATTTAGATAATAATTTAAATTGATTTAAATAATGTTAAAACCTTTTGTGAAACTCCGTGCTTAACTTTGTGAAACTATGTGACCTAAAACCTATTCATTATTCACATATCCTTCCCATTTCTCAATCACATTCTGAATTTCGATGGGGAGTTCAGAATCAAACAACATAAATTCTTTGGTTTTAGGATGAATAAACCCAAGAGATTTTGCATGAAGGGCTTGTCTGGGGCACATTTTAAAGCAATTATTCACAAACTGTTCGTACTTTGAAAACAACGTTCCTCGCAAAGGTTTATTTCCTCCGTAGGTCTCATCATTGAAAAGAGTATTCCCGATATACTTCAAATGCACCCGAATCTGATGCGTTCTTCCAGTCTCTAAATTACACTGAATTAAGGAAACATACCTAATTTTTTTCAAAACTTTGTAGTGCGTTGTTGCCTCTTTACCTTGCGTTCCATCGGGAAAGATTGCCATGATTTTACGATCTTTCAAACTTCTACCAATATTCCCCTCAATGGTTCCTTCTTCGGATTTTGGTTCGCCCCAAACCAGTGCATTGTAGGTTCTTTCAATCGTATGGTCATAAAATTGTTTCGCCAAATGCGTCATGGCTTGATCGGTTTTCGCTATTACAAGCAACCCAGAAGTATCTTTATCAATTCGATGCACTAAACCAGGACGAATTTCTCCGTTCCGATGTGTTGGTAGATTCTGAAAATGATATACCAAAGCATTCACCAGAGTTCCGTCCCAATTACCATGGGCAGGATGCACGACCATTCCCGCAGGTTTATTTACTACCAATAATTCATCATCTTCATAAACAATATCCAGAGGGATATTTTGGGCGATAATTTCATGATCACGGATAGGTTCGGTTAATGAAACTGTAATCACATCAAAGGGCTTAATTTTATAGCTTGCTTTGACTGCCACATCATTCACTTTCACTGAACCTGAGTCAATTCCTTCTTGAATTTTTACCCTTGAAGCATTTTGCAATTTTGTCATCAAAAATTTATCAACTCTGAGCGTACCTTGCCCTTTATCAACTACAATTCTATGATGTTCATATAATTCATCGTAATCTTCTTCTAAATCTTGCATATATTTATTTTTATCAGCATATTGCCAACCAGAACCCAAATTTAAAACATTCTTGCCATGATTCAATTACCTCCATCACCTTTACAAAAAATTGAAGACCCATTTTTAAAAAATTTCCCAGTAAATCTCTACATTAAAAGGGATGATTTAATTCATCCAGAAATAACTGGCAACAAATGGCGAAAACTCAAATATAATCTTATCGAAGCTCGTGAAAAAGGATATAAAAACCTTATGACCTTCGGTGGAGCATTTTCTAATCATATTTACGCCACGTCTGCGGCTGGGAAAGAATTTGGATTTAAAACTACAGGTATCATTCGAGGAGAAGAATTAACGCCACTTTCCAATGAAATTTTAATGTTTTCAAAGATTAATGGCATGGATTTAATTTTCCTTCCACGCTTGAATTATGGATTCAAAGACAAGATAACGAGACAATACAAAGAAGATTTTTATGTTATCCCAGAAGGAGGTTCTAATGAATTTGCTATTAAAGGAGTGGTGGAAATGATGGATGAAATTTATGATGAAATTACGCCTGATTATGTCTGCGTTGCCGCTGGAACTGGTGGAACGCTCGCCGGAATTGTTTCGGGATTGAGAGGACAAACCGAAGCCATTGGTTTTGCCGTTTTGAAAGATAAAGGTTTAATGTGGAATTTTGTTACGAAACTCCTTACAAAAAACAATGAATTTGACATCAATAACGATTACATTTTCAATAATTACGGAAAAACAACGCCTGAGTTAATTGAATTTATCATGGATTTTGAAAAACGAAATCCGACCATTAAACTGGAACAAGTTTATACAGGAAAGATGATGTTTGGCGTGTATGACATGATTCAGAAAGGAAAATTTAGAGAAAATTCAAATATTGTGGTCATTCATACAGGCGGTTTGCGTGGACGTATGAAAGAATTGGGGGAAATATTTTAATGGGTAATTCAATAATTTTCACGGAAGCCTTCGGTTCTTGACCGAAGGCTTCCGTGAAAATTAATTGCTCCCACATCCACCAACTTTAACCTCAAAAAACCCACCTTTATCAATCAAACTAACTGGCTGAATTTCAACATATTGCGAAGAAAATAATTTAATACTCGAAGTTGAAGAGACATTTCCAATTAACTTCATCTGACCAGAAGTTGTATATTTAGCATCAACAATATTTCCATTCAAATTCATTTGAGTTGGACAAATTAAATTTCTTAAAGTTGGAGTTTGTCTTTGAGTGAAATATGAT
>JAYUIP010000851.1:0-1407 GCA_043765945.1 Arcicella sp. | reverse complement strand
CAGAAGTATCAATGATTAATTTTGAGCCTATTTTACGTGAAACTGCGGCTACTTTTTCATAAAAATCATCTCCAATTTTAGGGGAAAGACTTCCACTTGCTACTAAAAATTCGGGTTGTAATTGCTCTATTTTTAGTAAAATTTCATCCGATTCTTCTCTTGATAATTCAGCCCCAGGCATTCCAAAACGGTACTGTGAATTTGTTGTAGTATCAACGGCAATAAAACCTTCACGAGTCCAATTTTTAGTTTTAACTACTTGGTAATCAATACTTTCCTTAACAACTAAATCTTCTAAAAGTTGCCCAGATGCCCCACCAGCTGTGAAGACTGACAAAGACTTTCCACCCAAACGAGCAATTGCTTTTGATACATTTATGCCTCCTCCGCCCGCATCAAAGCGTGGTTCTTCACAACGAATTTTCTGTTCAGCAATTAGCCCCGAAAATTTTGTACTTTTATCAATGGCTGGATTGATAGTGAGGGTGACGATTTTGTTTTGATTGTTTGATTGGTTTCTCATTTTACGGTTTAGTTATTTGTGATTATTCTTCTGAAATTTAATAAAAATATTTCGTTAACGAGACAAAAAACTGCATATTGTGAAGATGATTAAAGACAACAATAAATTACAAACCAACAAATTTAAAGGACAAAATCCCAATAATTTGAACGATTTATACACTCAAAAGTGGCTGTTGGATAATTTTCCTGCCAAGATTTAGGAGCCTTAATTATTTTTTTTGTAAACTTAAATTCAAAGCCATGAAGTTCACCATTTTGCTCTTCAATATAATCCAATTCGGCACCTGTGTAGATTCGCCAAAAGTATGACTGAACAAACCGATTTTGATAATGATTATTTTTCAATCGTTCGATTACCAAGAAATTTTCCCATAAAGCACCCTTATCATTACGAATATCAATTGAATTAAAATTATTTATTAATGCATTACGAACGCCCAAATCATAGAAATAAATTTTATCCATTTTACTGATTTCCTTTCGTAAGTTTCGACTAAAACCCGAAAGACGAAAAATCACAAAAGACTTTTCCAATAAATCAATATAACTTTCCACGGTAACTCTATTAATATCTAAACTGTTGGCAATTTCATTGAGAGAAACCTCTGAGCCTGCTTGAAAAGCCAATAATTGTAAGAGTTTTTTTAATTTTTCAGGATACTTAATATTAGATAATTCAAATACATCTTTGTATAAATAAGCGGTGGTAAGTTCGTTTAAAAACCGAATTTTGTCTCGTTGATTAGGCAAATTAATAACATCTGGATACATTCCATAAAGCAATATTTGCTCAAGTAAATCATTGATTTCAAACAAGTTATGCTCTTGGCGTAGTTCAGAAACTGAAATTGGATAAAGCGTAAAAGTCCAAGTCCGACCCGT
>JAYUIP010000850.1:0-1408 GCA_043765945.1 Arcicella sp. | reverse complement strand
AAAACCAATAGTGAATTCAGAAGAATTGGGTTTGATTTGGATGGGGATGGCATTAATGAGATTGTGGGTAGAGGATTAAATCTGTAAAATAAAATGGCAAATACCAAAGTAGTACGATTCGATTGGGCATTGAAGCACTTACTTCGAGATAAATCCAATTTTGATATTCTTGAAGGTTTTTTGTCTGCCCTTTTAGAAGATGAGGATATAAAAGTTTTGCAAATTTTGGAAAGTGAAGCAAACCAAGAAGACGAATCAGATAAGTTTAATCGAGTTGATATTTTAATCGAGGATGGTAATAAACGTAAAATTATTATTGAAATTCAAAATACCCGTGAATCTCATTACTTAGAAAGATTACTGTTCGGAACATCAAAAGTGATTGTTGATAATATTGGATTAGGGCAAACTTTTAAAGAAGTTGCCAAAGTAATTTCAGTCAGTATTCTTTATTTCAATTTGGGTTCGGGAGATGATTATTTATATTATGGAACAACAGAATTTAGAGGGTTGAATACGGGTAATCCATTGATAGTCAAGGAGAAAATTGAAAAAACGGAGGATTTTGAAATAAAATATAAGTTTATTGAAAAGAGAGTTTTTCCTGAGTATTATCTAATTAAAGTGGATAAATATCCGAATGTAATTAGGAAAAAAATAGACGAATGGATTTATTGGTTCAAAAATAATCAAGTTTTAGAAGGTTCAACCTCCAAAAATATTGATAAAGTAAAAGAGAAATTAGCTCAAATGAATATGACCGAAGAGCAACGAAAAGCCCATGAACGTTATATCACGAATACCGTCATTGAGACTGATATGATTGAAACGGCTAAGGAGGAAGGAAAAGATGAAGCTAAATTAGAAATAGCACAAGATTTAAAAAAACTGGGTGTAGCCATGAAAATAATCATGCAAGCTACTGGTTTAACACAAGAAGAAATAGAAAATTTATAACAATGCAATACGACGTAATAATAATTGGTTCGGGTCCTGGTGGGTATGTTGCCGCCATTCGTGCATCACAATTGGGCTTGAAAACTGCCCTTATCGAAAAATATAATGCTCTTGGCGGAACTTGCCTAAATGTGGGTTGTATTCCATCAAAAACCCTTTTGGATTCATCCGAGCATTTTTATAATGCGGCTCATACCTTCGCAGAACACGGAATTGAGATTTCGACACCTGTTGTGAATATGACGCAAATGATAAATCGTAAGACTGGCGTAGTGAAAAAAATGAACGATGGGATTACGTATTTAATGAAAAAAAATAAAATCACGACTTACATTGGTCTTGGTTCTTTTGTGGATAAAAACACCGTTAAAGTAACCAAAACGGATGGCACTTCGGAAGATTTAACCTCGAAAAATATCATCATCGCCACAGGTTCGAAACCAACCGTTTT
>JAYUIP010000849.1:0-4239 GCA_043765945.1 Arcicella sp. | reverse complement strand
TAAAACTTATTATCCACTAATTTCAAGAAATTGACTTTATGTTGTGGCGTTTGGTCGTGCAAGATTGCGTGCATATCTCCCCACGGTGTTGTGATGGTTACGAGATAATCTTTCTTAGATTGAGCTGTAAGTTGTTGATTTATAAGGAGTAATGAGAGGATTATTACTATTTTTTTCATTGTTGATTTATTAGTTGATATATATATGTGAAATGTCATTGCGAGGTACGAATCGGAGTTTCGCCAACCAATCTTTTGAAATGGTTTGTAAGTGAAATGTCATTGCGAACGCAGTGAAGCAATCTGTTGGATTGATGGAAAAGATGTCAAACACTCCTCTCCATCAATCCAACAGATTGCTTCGTTTCACTCGCAATGACATCAACTTACAGTTTTTTATTTGTAAAAGTAAAATCACTTCGCCACCTTCACCAACTTCACCGTCTTCTTAATCCTATCCGATTTTTCATCCTTAGTCTTCAAAAACAACAATTCATTCAACTCACCTTTACGCCAAGTTTCAATCATATCGTCATAATGTGGACTGCCTGGATTGCCCGATTGTCCGCCTGGATATACCCCAAAACCTTTTGTGGTATTGTCTTTCCCTAACTGAACCACCATTCTCCAAGATGGTCCTGTGCGTTCGGTAGTAGCATTAACTACACTTCCGCCGCCACCAATTTTCACGTCATTTCTACTCCACGCTTTTAATGGGCTTACTCCTCCTTGATCCAACAAATGCCGAACATCGGTTGATTTATATTCCGACCACGCCCACGTGGGATTCATTGGTGATTTTCTCCAAATTGTTATTGAATCCATGGCTGCCGAGAGTGTTCTACTGGCTAATTCTTCTACCGTTTCCACTTTATTTTTCGTTGAAACATCATCAAACCATTTTGATTTTGGGTCTTTTTGCATTAATCTCAACGTACGGTCGGCGGTTGGATATTTCATGGGAATATTTTCGTCATATCCAAATTCATCTTTCCAAATCGCCTCATAGAACAAATCAGACCATGTTTTGAAAATCGTTGGAGCAATTTCATCGGGGTCGTTATTGAATTTCCAAGCCTGCAAAACCTTCATGGCGGGCATTTGCATCGCTGATGGCGTTTTGATATACGACAACATCATAGGCAAGAAGTCGTACGCCTTTAAGTTGAAATTATCATTCTGTAACATCCTTAATGAATCAACCGTTGCTGTTCCTTTTGGCATTTTTTCTAAACGCTCATTAATTCTTCTGCCACGCTCGGCAGGAGCAAATTCCCAATTGATATAATACGGATAATTGGGGTCGGTTGAAGATTGATTTGCCGAACTCACAAAGCCACGAGCGGGATTTTTTACGTGCGGATTGTGAGCATGAGGAATAAAAGCGTTCCAATCTGCCGCTTTATCGGTGCCGTCTAAGATGTATTTTCCTTGCTGACGTGCTTTCAGAGGGAATTTTCCGTTAATCCACATCGCAATATCGTTTTGATTACTGGCAAAGATAAAGTTCTGGGCTGGGGCTGAATAATGCAATAATGCCTTGGTATAATCCTCATAATTTTTGGCACGATTCAACTCATAAAACGTGGTTAATTCCTGCGATTTATCGTGAGCAATCCATCGCAAAGCATGACCCGTTGGAATGTTTTTTCGTAATGGTTTCTCGTTATCCATATACACAACGGGTCCGTGATGCGTATATAAAACGGTATCAATTACATCCACACCATTTTTAACCTTATATTTTTCAATTCGGGTCGTAATTTTCTTCCATTGTCCATCGTGTAAATATTCTTTTTTCGTAGCATCCTTAAATTTTACTTCATACCAATCCACCACATCCGCACCCACGTTTGTTACGCCCCAAGCAATGTCTTTATTGAAACCAATAATCACATTGGGCGTTCCTGGCATGGTTGAACCATAAACATTTACGTCTGGACTGGTCAATTGCACTTGATACCAAATTGAAGGCAAACTCAACGTTAAATGCGGGTCGTTCGCTAAGATTGGTAAACCCGTCGCAGACTTTTCGCCCGATACTGCCCAGTTGTTTGAACCGATGGCTTTGTCACGTTCGGTGGCAGCTTTTGAACTGCCCGTTCCCATAAAATCAATGGGTGATTTAGGCAAAGTCAAAGGCGTAAAATCACGGGGCGTTCCGCTTGGAATAATGGGACTTTCCACGAACGGATAATTAGGGAAAAGGTCTTCCGCAGTCTGTTTGCCGTATTTTCTCAGAACATTTGTCATCCGTAAATCATCCGTTCCAGAAGCCAAAACGAAGGACATATTTTTCAAAAATAAAGCACTTTTGATGGGTGACCAAGGCTCGGGAGCATAACCCAATAATTTATATTCTACGGGATATTCACGGGGTTTTAATTGGGAGATATAGGCATTCACACCGTCTGAATATGCCTCCAAAGCAACTTTTCCATTGGGGTCTTCGCACATTCCTGCCAAAGAATTCTCAGCTCCAAAAACAGAACCCATTCTACGCTGAAAACGGTCTTGTTCGATAGCCTTTACTCCCACAACCTCCGTTAAACGACCTGCCGCAAAATGGGTTTGAAATTCCATTTGCCAGAGACGGTCTTTTGCCGTCACGTAGCCTTGTGCTAAATATAAATCATGGTTATTTTTAGCAAAAATATGGGGAACTCCCAATTCATCGTAACGAATACTGACTTCGTCTTGCAAGCCTGAAATTTCCAAAGAACTTTCAGAGGCTTCAACTCCAACAAGAGGCTTTTCGCCATTGACCCAAAAGCCAGTAAAAGGATTTAAAAAACTACCAAAAGCGGGTACGGAACCCCAATTTCGATTAAGTGCATAACACAGAAAAACAGTAACGGCAAGCGTAAGAAAGGCTTTTACAAATTTCATGGTTTGTGATTTTGATTAGATAATGATGCTATGAAATTAAGAAATATTTTGATTAAATTGTGACTTTATCAACAATAACCACAAAATGAGCAGAGAACCTACGAAAAAGAAGCAAATCAATACGACAAAATATTCAAAGAAAATATTGATGCTGTCATCGAAAACTTTATCCATAAAATTCTAAAAATTGATTTTGTAAAGTCTGAAAAAATTTCCGTTAAATTGCAAAGAACCAAGGAGAGAGAAGCTGATTTTTTAAAGAAAATTACTGATAAAGAAGGGAATAATTTCATTATGCATTTGGAATATCAAACGCATAATGAACCTGAGATGGTACACAGAATGTTGGATTATTGTGCTTTATTACTACATAAATACGATTTGCCAGTTGAACAATATGTTTTGTTTTTGGGTAAAGGTAAAGCAACGATGCCCAATAAATTGAAGTATAAAAATCTCCAATTTCATTACCATATTATTGACATTCAACAAATTGACTATCATACTTTTATTGATTCAGATGTTCCAGAAGAGATTTTATTAGCCATTTTGGGAGATTTTAAAAACGAAAATACCGAGACGGTGGTTAAAGACATTGTTGCGAAATTGGAGAAAACAGTAGATTTATCGTTAGAAAGTGAAAAATTATTCCAACAGTTGCTAATTTTAGGAAGACTTCGTAATTTACAAGAAAAAATACAAGAAATCATGAACAGTATTTCAAAATATATAGACATCAAAGACGATTTTCTTTATAAGCAAGGCGAAGAGGATGGAGAAGAAAAAGGAATTGAGAAGGGAATTGAGAAAGGAGTTGAAAAAGCAACTGAAAAACTTATTTTAAATTTTCTTATGAAGTCAAAACTAACGGTTGAACAAATCGCTGAATATGCAGAGGTTGCATTGACTTATGTAATTGCAATAAAACAGAAGCATAATTTATAAAATACTATTTTGAGTTTATTGAGAAGGCATAGAGCATGAAAGCTTTATGCCTTTTTTATTTAAATTTTGCGTCTTTTTTAGAAGATTGCGTCTTTACAAAAACAGTATTTTAACATGAATCAAGCAATCGAAAATACCATCACTTTCAACGAAATTTGGCTCAAATTTAGCCATCCAGTCAAAGATTTTATCCGAAATCAAACCCATAATTCAGACGTTGCAGATGATATTTTGCAGGAAGTTTTCATTAAAATTCATCAAAATTTGCATCTTCTGCGGGATGAAGAACGAGTGGCGGGTTGGGTTTTTCAGATTGCGAGAAATACGGTTTTAAATTATTTTCGTTCTCAAAAAAGACAGTTAGAAAATCAAGAATCTCATCAGCAAGATACGGAAGAAGAAAGTT
>JAYUIP010000848.1:0-4240 GCA_043765945.1 Arcicella sp. | reverse complement strand
TCAATACCGTCTCGTTGGGCAACAATTGCCATCGTTGTTAAGATACAAGTACCCGTTGCTGTTGCCAGTAAATCAGTCGGAGAAAAGGCTTCACCTTTACCCATATTATCAGTGGGTGCATCCGTAATCAACTGATTTCCAGACTGCAAATGCGTTGAATTGGTTCGGAGGTCGCCCAAATAAGTTGTTTTTACCGTTGGCATGAGTTTAATTTTATGTTGTTAATTGATTTTTGATTCAAAATTTTATCTAAATTTAAGGGAAACGAATTGAAAATTGTCTTTTGTAAAAAATAATCTCCAAATGAGGAGTCAAATACATCGTGAAAAAGCTACTAAATTTATTAATTATTGTTTCGTTTTTAACAATAATATCTCATTCTGCGGAAGCCCAACGCCGAAGCAATAATAATAATAATAAAAATGTCGTAAAGGAGAACGTGGATGAGGAAAACTTCAAATCTGTGTTGTCTTTTGGGCTAACAACTAACACCAACTCGGGACTCTTGGGTGGAGCGGCAGTTCGTAAAGAAATTCTTATTAATAACAACGCCTTTCGCCGTCAATTTCATTACTTTAATTTTGAAGTTGTTAGTGTAAATCATTACCGTGAATCAACTTCAAATGTAGGCGGAAATGGTAGTGGGTACGTTTACGGTAAGCAAAATTACCTTTTTGCCATTCGCCCACAGTATGGTCGTGAGATAAATTTGTTTCGTAAATCATCCGAAGGCGGAATTAATGTAAATGGAATCATAGCGGGTGGACCAACCATCGGGCTATTGAAACCTTATTACGTACAGGTTTTCTACGGAAGAGGGAATGTGAGAGACGAAATTTTTGACCCGAAAAAACATACACCTAACAACATTGCAGGGAGTGGAGGTTTTTTTGAAGGCTTAGATGAAGTAACCGTTGTGCCAGGCGTTAACCTAAAAGCGGCTTTAAACTTTGAATTAGATGCTTTTCGTCAGTCGAACATTAGTTTAGAAATAGGATTTTTAGCGGAAGCCTATACCCAGAAAGTTAATATCATGGCGTTGTCGGAAAATAGAAATTTATTTACCTCTGGATATATTACCATATTTTTTGGAGGAAAGAAGTAGGGATTGGGGATTGGGTAATTTGGAATTGGGGGTCAAATTTTGGATTTGGAAGATGATATGTAACAAATAAACGTCAAGAAAATGTAAACCAATTTCATCTTCTTGACGTTTTTATTTTAATGAGACTTAAATTTGTGGCAACAATAAAAATGCAGGATAAGAGGAAAATACTGGCAAATAGGGTTACTTACTAATTCCCAGTTCCCTAATCCTTAATTCCCTAAAATGAAATGATAGAATTACCAGTAATAACGCCCACTGCGATTAGACATAATAAAAAACCCGATTGGCTTCGGGTGAAATTACCCATCGGACAAGAATACGCCCGTGTGAGGAATATTGTTCAAGAAAATAAGTTACATACCATCTGTCAATCAGGCAATTGTCCAAATATGGGCGAATGTTGGGGAGCAGGAACGGCAACTTTTATGATTCTGGGAAATGTTTGTACTCGTTCGTGTTCATTTTGTGCGGTAGCAACGGGTCGCCCGAATGAATATGATGTTGACGAACCTCGCCGTGTGGCGGAAGCAATTAAATTGATGGGCGTAAAACACGCTGTTTTGACTTCCGTAAATCGGGATGAATTAAAAGATAGAGGGGCAGAAATCTGGTATCAAACCGTTGTGCAAGTGAAAGAATTATCGCCCACAACCACTATTGAAACCCTTATTCCCGATACCAAAGGCAATTGGGATGCTCTTATCAGAATGATTGACGGAGGACAAGAAGTTGTTTCACATAACATGGAAACGGTGGAGCGTTTATACAGAAGTGTGCGTCCACAGGCACGATACGCCCGAAGTTTAGAGCAAACTAAACGAACTAAAGAATACGGAAAACGTACAAAATCGGGCATTATGCTTGGTTTGGGCGAAACCAAAGACGAAGTTTTCAAGGCAATGGATGATTTAATCGAAAATGGTTTAGACGTTTTGACGTTGGGACAATACCTGCAACCAACCAAAATGCACCATGAAGTAATCGAATGGATTCACCCAGATATTTTTGCGATGTATAAGGAAGAAGGCTTGAAACGGGGTTTGAACTATGTGGAGTCGGGGGCTTTGGTGAGAAGTAGTTACCATGCGGAGAAGCATATTTAGGAATTTTCGATAAACCTACAAGGTTTTCAAATTCACATAGGTTTAATTTGAATAAAAATCAGTAACTTAGAAATCCCGTAAGATTCAAAACTTACGGGATTTTTATTTGTTAACCTTTATATATTAATTATCGTAAAATGCTATCCGAAAATCAGCTATCAACGCAAAATACCTACAATTACATCATCGCAGGCGGAGGCATGGCGGGGCTTTCTTTGGCTTTTTATTTGAATAAAAATTCTCATTTTAAAGATAAATCAATTCTTATTATCGACCGTGATGAAAAGAATGTAAATGACCATACTTGGTGTTTTTGGGAAATTGGACTGTCACCTTTTGAAGAAATTATTTTTAAACAATGGAAAGGAGTCTGGTTTCATGGAACGGATAACTTTTCACAATTCCTTGATTTACAGGAATATAGCTATAAAATGATTCGTGCCATTGACTTTTATGAATATATATTCTCAACATTAAAACAAAATAAGAATATCACTTTTTTGCAAGCGGATATTTTGGAGGTTACTGATACAGTTAAAACTGATAAAGGAAATTTTCATGCTTCTGAGTTTGTTTTTGACAGTTGTTTTCGTTCTGGTTATGATAATCCAAAGTTTCATAATATGTTGCAACATTTTAAAGGCTGGGTAATTGAAACAACAAAGCCTGTCTTTAAAGTGAATGAACCAATTCTTTTTGATTTCAGAACGGAACAAAAAGATGAACTTCGGTTCGTTTATGTTTTACCTTACTCTGAGACAAAAGCTTTGATTGAATTTACTATTTTCTCGGATAATCTAATCACGGACGCAGAGTATGAATTTTATCTTAAAAAATACATTGAAGAAACCTTGAAAGTTGGGGAATATCAAATCAAAACGGATGAGTATCAAATATCAGAAACTGAATTTGGAATTATTCCGATGTCAAACGAAATTCATGAAGTTTCGCCGAAACCCAAAGTGATTAGAATTGGGACTTCAGGGGGATATGTGAAGGCTTCAACGGGATATACTTTTCAGAGAAGTCAGCGGTTTTTACAAAATTTAGTATCCTTATTACAAACAAACACTATTACTTCCAATGGCATGAAATTAAATCCTTGGAAAGCCTTTCTTGATACCGTTCTATTGAATGTAATGTTGAAAAATAGAACCCCACAAGATAGGGTTTTTACAGGTTTTTTCAAGCAAAACAAAGCATCAAAAGTTTTGAGATTTTTGGACGAAGATACCTCATTTTTTGAAGATATTTTGTTTATAAATACGGTTCCAAAACCCCCATTCATTAAAGCAGCTTGGGATGTGATGAAGAAAAAAATCTTTTGAGCAGGCGAATAATTTCTCATAAAACCTTAGAATAGTATCTATACGTATTAGAGATAAGGATAGATTAAATTTGAAAAAATAAGGGTCTTAATAATTTTTTTATCTGAATAAAGCTAATTTACAGATAAATTATCTATTAAAGAGCCATTCTACAAGTCAAATTGTCATTTCAAAATATTCCTTTTAAATTTGTGAATTATTAGATTTTCATATTTCATAAATTATAATTCATGGCATATCTTTTCACCTCTGAGTCGGTTTCGGAAGGACACCCAGACAAAGTTGCAGACCAAATTTCAGACGCATTGATTGACAATTTCATGGCGTTTGACCCTTCTTCAAAAGTAGCTTGTGAAACCCTTGTAACCACAGGGTTAGTAGTTTTGGCGGGTGAAGTAAAAACACAAACTTATCTCGACGTTCAGGCAATTGCCCGTGAGGTTATCCGTAAAATCGGTTATACCAAATCGGAATATATGTTTGAAGCCAATTCATGTGGTATTATTTCTGCGATTCACGACCAATCAGAAGATATTAATCAGGGCGTTGACCGTGTAACGGCTGATGATTTTGAATCAAAAGCAAACGCCCAAGGAGCAGGTGACCAAGGCATGATGTTCGGTTATGCCACTCGTGAGACTGATAATTATATGCCTTTGGCATTGGATTTGGCACATGCAATTTTGAAAGAAATGTCAGAA
>JAYUIP010000847.1:0-1411 GCA_043765945.1 Arcicella sp. | reverse complement strand
GTAGTCGTTATACTCATCACAGACGTAATAGTATAACTTGATAAGTAGGAGTTCGTGCATGAAATCCTAACTCAATTTAAACTACGTCTGTTTTTTTGCATAATCTAACCCCTGATTCGCATCTGTTATAAAATTCTTAATGAATTTTATATAATTATCTGATTATACTTTGAACGTAGATCATTTCAATTACTTATTTTTAAAAAGTAACTCAACACTCAAATATTCCCAACTCATTTTCAACTTACCTTCGTTGGTATTGACGGGTAATACTTCATAGGTAAGAGCCTCAGTCAATTTGTCGCTTTTGATGGGTTTTACGTTGATTCTGACCATGTCGTTTTCTGGTTTATAATCATCGGCTAAGTGCATATCCCACGTTTTACTCAAAATTAAAGTCCAAGTTTCTTTGTCTGGAATGGTGAAAAATCCGTATTTTCCTTTTGGAATTGGCGTTCCTGAAACCATTACGTCTTGCCCAAATTCTATCCATGTGGCTTTGTGGGCTCCCGTTGACCATACTTGATTGTAGGCAACTAAACCATTCCAAACATTACGCCCTCTCAGACTCGGTGAACCATAATCAACATGAACGTGATTGGTGCCAATCATTGACATTGCCGTCATTTTGGGGCTTTTGGGTTTAACCGCCGTTTTACTGGTATCGGCTTTTGATTGATGGTTTTCGTGTTGAGCAAAAGCACAGGTAGCAAGTGCCAAAAGGAAATTTAGTACGATAAGTTTTTTCATGATTTTGATAATTTAATTATTTAATTGATTTTTTACGACTCACAAAAAATAGAATGAAACCCGACGAAATGGTAAACAAGCCAAAAATTGAAAAGGCTCTCAATAACCAATTAGAAAGATTATCACGGGTTTGATAATCCATCGTGTGCATCATCCACAGGAAATCGAAAATCCGCCATTTATTATTTCTGAATTTCTGAACTGTCCCTAACGCTGAACTGACGTAAACCGTTGTATTTGAAGGATGTTCAAACGTTACGGCAAAAGCGGGTAGCGGTTGTTCTCGGTATTCGTGATGTCCGTTGGCGGTGGTTAAATATTCAACCTGTTTTACTTGGGCATTGTCCGAAAAGGCTTTTTTAGCTATTTCAACGGCTTCTTTTTCAGATAAAGCGGCTCTAATTTCTCCCGTTTGGGCATCCGCTAATTGAACTTTTTTGCTACTCTCCCGCCCTTTTGAATAGATTATTTGATAGAAGGGTTTATTCAAAATTTGAATCAAATGGATGTCATGCACAAAAGTAATACTATCTTTTTCCTTGATTTTTTGGATAATATCTTGGGGATTAACCAATTGAATATCAGCCGAAAGCGGATGAACATGGGCTTTTTGGTGGTCGCCGTGAACTTCATCCATATTTGACCAACTGAAATAAAGTCC
>JAYUIP010000846.1:0-4254 GCA_043765945.1 Arcicella sp. | reverse complement strand
ACACTTCTATTAGAAATATTTTGATGCAACTTCTTCAAAATAGCCAATATTTACTGGAACTTCCTGCCCACAACCTCCAAAAAATCATTGGCTTCTTCAGCTGCCATTATCCAGTTATATTTTGGGGCTAATGCCTTGTTCATCAGGTTCTTAGCTTCACCAAAGCTTAAACAATTATCTAAGTCTTCAACAGCTTTATTGTAGGCGTTAATGTCTCCTTCAAACAATCTACCAATAAAAACGAACTTTTGATTTAGGCTTACGCCGTCCACGATACTCTTGATTGGGCGACTAAAAGCTAAGTCAGAAATTGGTGTGGCATTACTCACAATTTTCTTTTTCAGTAAATCATTCACCGTTGGCAAATCGTCCGTGAAGGTATCGTTCAAGCGATCAAATCCTGGCAATTTCACATTTGCCACGGGTCCTTCTTGATCAAATTTTGCTTGTACTTGGGCAACAGTCGGCAAAGGTGCCTCTTCATCGTCCAAGTCCTCATTATCTGGGTCAGCATCAAAAAATGATTGCGACATTTTCATGGCTGAATTATCTTCAACTGGCTTTATTGTAGTAGATTTTACTAAAAAATCTTTACTCAATGGCACCGTTGCCGACAACATTTCCAAATATTTATCAGGGTTTTCAAATCCCTCTTTTTCACTAACTTCATTCAACCAACTTAAAGCGGTTGTTACGTAAGTCTTCTCTGAATCACCCAATTTATTGGTCAAAGCCTTGGCAACTTGACCGTTAATTTTAGTATATTTTGTGAGTTGAGCTAAACGTTCTTTTGTTAAAGTGAAGTCGGGTGAGTCACGCACAAAATCATCAAAATGCTTATTTGGGTCTAATAAAAGTACCAATGTTTTACTGACAGAACTCGATAACATGGGTTCAAAATCCTCCCGCTTCACCATGATATGTTGTGAAGCCATGTTCATAAAAGTCTTCAAAGCTACCTTTACTTCTTCGCTTTCAAAATTAAAATACGGACTTTTAAATACCTCAGTATCAGCCTTCCAGCGTTCAAAAAGGTCACTCACCACAAACATATTGACTTGAGCAACGTTGCTCAATTTCAATATTTGCTGACCGTTTATGGTGGCAGTTCTATTAAAAAAATCATCACATACTTTTTTGGCGTACTGATGTCCATAGCTTTCGATTGCTGACAAATCTAACTTCATGCTTTCTGGCAGGGGATTATTAAAAATTTTGTGTTTATTGGCAAGACAAAATAAACTTTATCAAATTTACATCTATTCACCAAGAGAACGCAAAAACTAAACCAAAGATTTTTGGGGAGAGGGGAAATAGTTTTTATTGACAAAAGAAATTGCCCGCACATTATTTAAGGAAAGAAATACTGGTATAATTTTTGCTAAATTTTATTACATTATTAGCAGGTTATTTATCAATTTATCCACTTAATTAGAAAACAAAATGAAAAGACAATTTATGAAATTGACAACCTTTTTTGCACTGGGTGCATTTATGGCTTCATGTACTACTGACATCGTCGAAATCTCAGACAATCAGACATCTCCCTTTGCTTCACAAAGAAGTTCGGCTCGAACCAATGTTCAAAACTATGAACCCAACGAGGTTTTGATTAAATTTAAGAGTGGTGTTTCTGATGTTAAACAAGCTGAAATTTTAGGTAAAATTGGGGGTAAAATTAAAGAAAAAATTCTAACAAAATTGATGAAAAAGTTTGGGGATAACAATGGAATTTCACTCGTTCAGATGCCCATAAATGCTTTGGAGGCTATTGCAAGAGTAAAAGATTTGAGCGAAATCGAATACGCTGAGCCAAACTACATCTACACGCACAATGCTGTTTCAAATGACACTTATTACACGAATGGCTCGCTTTGGGGAATGTATGGTACTTCAACATCGCCCTCAAACCAATTTGGTAGCAATGCCGCACTGGCATGGGCTAACGGCAAAACTGGTTTAAATACAGTTTATATTGGAATCATTGACGAAGGATATATGTACACGCACGAAGATTTGGCAACCAATGCTGGAAAAAATCCTGGCGAAATAAGTGGAAACGGTGTTGATGATGATGGAAATGGCTTAGTTGATGATATTTATGGTTGGGATTTTGCTGGTAACGACAAGCAGGTTTTCGACGGTGTTGGAGATGACCACGGAACGCACGTTGCTGGTACAATCGGCGGCATTGGGGGTAATGGTAAAGGTGTTGCTGGCGTATGCTGGAATGTAAAAATGCTAAATGCTAAATTTTTAGGAAGCACAGGTGGCACAACTGCCAATGCAATCAAAGCAGTTGACTACTTTACAGATTTGAAGGTCAGACACGGTTTAAATATCGTAGCAACCAACAATTCTTGGGGAGGCGGTGGCTTTTCACAAGCATTGCAAGATGCTATTCAACGTGCCAATAATGCTGGTATCTTGTTTATTGCAGCGGCAGGAAACGCAAATAGCAATAACGATGCAACAAATAACTATCCTTCTAACTACAACATAGCGAATGTAATTGCGGTTGCTTCCATTACTAATACTGGTGGCTTGTCAAGTTTTTCTAATTATGGAGCAACTCAAGTCGATTTGGGAGCTCCAGGCTCGGGCATTTATTCGACAGTACCTGTTAGTTCAAAAGGTAAAGTTATTTCTGGCTATGCAAGTTATAATGGAACTTCAATGGCAACGCCCCATGTAACAGGTGCAGCAGCACTTTATGCGTCTATTTACGCAGGGGCATCGGCAGCTTCTATTAAAAGTGCCTTGCTATCTTCTGTAACTGCAACACCTTCACTTTCTGGCAAATGTGTAACTGGTGGAAGGTTAAACGTAGGTTCTTTCTAATTTTTGTATTACATACAAAAGAGGCACATTCTTTCACAGAATGTGCCTCTTTTGTTTATGGTGGTAAATTATTTAGCCTTTTTAGTATGTAATTTAGGAAAAGTCTTAGCCGGCTATTGTTAGTATATTTTCGACTGCAAAGCATAGTTCAACAACAAATGTGACAGCAAAAATCGGACAAATGATGTTCGGGTTTTTGCTATCGCATTTGTTGTTGGCTTGGACAATTTTAAATTCAGCCTTGTAACTCAACTCAACTCCATCTTCTCGCAAGCCTTCATCGCTGCCGTTTGTTCGGCTTTCTTTTTAGAATATCCTTGCCCGACTGAGAATTCTTCATCCGCTACAAAAATCGTTGCGGTGAATTCTTTGTTGTGCTTGGCTCCTTCTTCCACAATATCAAATCTAATGGGCTTCCCTTCTTTTTGAGCCCATTCAATAATAAGGGATTTGAAGTTGGGATTGTTCGACACCACCGTATCAATATCAAAGTGTTGCGTTAAAATTTTCTTGATAATGAATGAACGAGTAAAACGAAAACCTTTGTCTAAATAAATCGCTCCCATCAATGCCTCAAAAGCATCACCGTACATGGATGTACGAGTGAGAACGGTTTTACGGTTTCCATCATATTCTACCAACTTATCAATGCCCATCTTGCGGGCAACCACATTCAAGGATTCACGACTCACCATTCTCGAACGAATTTCGGTTAAAAATCCTTCGTCCTTGAATGGAAATTTCTTGAATAAATATTCTGCCGTAATCATACCCAAAACTGCATCTCCCAAAAACTCAAGGCGTTCATTTGACTCCCTGTAACTTTTAGAGACCGTTTCTTTTGACACCGAAGCGTGCATGAATGCCAAACGATACAAGGTAAGATTAGACGGACTTTCGCCTATGATGTGTTCAATGGCATTTTTCAGCTTTTTGTCTTTGGGGTCGCTGGAAAAAAAATCAAGTAGGGGTGAAAGCATATTGGTCAGTGAACAGTTATCAGTGAACAATTAACAGTGAAAAATTAACAGTTATCAGTAAACAATTCTATTAAATTATTGGAACAATTAATGATAACGAACGTTAATGCCCAATAACGATTGATAATTACTGACTAATAACTGTTTACTGATAACTATTAACTGTATTTATATTTTTTTAAAAATTACCGTAGCATTATGTCCTCCGAAACCGAAGCCGTTGCTTAGGGCAACGTTGATTTCACGGGGTTGAGCTGTGTTTAGTGTCAAATTTAAAGCATTGTCCACTTCGGGGTCGTCGGTGAAATGATTAATCGTTGGCGGTACTAAATTGTTTTGCATTGCCAAAATACAAGCAACTGCCTCAACGGCACCCGCACCACCCAACAAATGTCCAGTCATGGATTTGGTTGAACTAATATTCATTTTATAA
>JAYUIP010000845.1:0-1414 GCA_043765945.1 Arcicella sp. | reverse complement strand
AGGAGGATTTGTTGGATTTACACCCAAGCGTTATCAAGATGCTGTTTTTTACGTGCTTCAAAAACTCAAAAATGAATACGTTGATGAATTAGAATATTTGAAAGTTGCAGCTCAACCAAAAATTCAATTTGGTGGTGAAATTAAATTGGACGTTGGCAAAAATATTGCTGTTGGATTAACGGCTCAAACCTTTAATGCCAGCATCAGAGATACACCCAGAAACATCACCAGAGGAATTTTACCCGAAGAGGCTGCGGGTATTGAATCAGTATTGAATTTTTCTGCCGAAGTAAAAAACGCTTACGAAAATAAAGTTGTTGAAGCATTTATGAATACCATTGTGGCAGGACCAGTCATTGAAAAAACGTTTTGGTTGGATAAAACTGAAACATTTTTTATCAGAGCAAAATTTGCCTATTGGGTTTTAGTGACTCGCCAGAATGACCTTAAATCCACAGATTTCACCTCAATTGAACAATTAGGAATTGATTCATACAAACCCCGTTTTTTGAATAAATTAGAACGTGTTTCTTCAAAATTGCAAGCACCAAGTTTTGGATTGGAATTGGGGATTGCATTTTAATTATTTGCCATTTTTGTAATTTATTCCTCTGAAAAATCCTCCGAAATCAATTTTCTCAATTGCTGATGTGGGCGAAGATTTGGACGTTTTGAAAAGATAGCTTTATCACCCGAAGAACTTTTTGCTTTGTGTGCTAAGGTGTTGGTATCGAAATAGGTATCTCTTACAAATTGATTTACTTCGTCTTCATTAATTACTTCTCTAACCATCAAACCTTTGCCAAATCCATCATTATACGCTCCAATTCTGGAATCAGTTTCTGCCAAGCGAGTTTCGTTTTCAATGGCTTTTATTTCTTCAATTAAAGACTCTTTTTGAGTATGTAAAGATTCTAAGGTTGGTAATAATTTCAAATCATTCTCCAATATATTTTTCTGAACGATTTGCTGGGCTAATTCTATTTCAATCACCTGTAAATCAGTTATTAAGCGTTTTTTCTCTCTGCGTAAACGTTTGAGTTTAGGGTCGATTTGTAACCATCTTTGCCAGTAACATTGCAAAACCGGAAAAGCAATTCCCAAACAAATTGCACCCGCCAAAGCAAATAAAACTCCTGACAAAACAAACGATGCCAAAGCCCAAGGACTATTAACTAATTTCTCATTCAAAGCATCAAAAACTTTCATTTTTGACTCAATCTGTTGCAGAACTTCGGGCGATAATGCTGCCGATGAATTCAATGGGTCAATAATCTGATTTTGGAGCTGTTTGATAGATTTATTTACCGATTCCTTCATTTTATCGGTTTTGTAGGCTTCGTATCTAAACCATCCCAAAATGAACAAAGTTGCTACCGCAAACACCACCGTTACGCCTTTAAACCACGCATAT
>JAYUIP010000844.1:0-4263 GCA_043765945.1 Arcicella sp. | reverse complement strand
ACACGGTAATTCAAATATTGTCTAAACAAGAAAAACGGAAAGACTTGACTTATCAAGATCGTCGTGAGGGAATGTTACGTTCATTATATAATCAGATGTTATCGGCTCGTATTCAAGAACTTACACAAAAAGCTGACCCTCCATTTTTGTTTGGATATGCGGGTTACAGTGGCTTTTTGGGCAACCTTGATGCTTTCACTTCTTTTGTAGTGGCAAAGGGAGCAAACGTTGAAAAAGGTTTAGTAGCGATTTTGGAAGAAACTGAAAGAGCCAGAAAATTTGGGTTTACAGCCTCTGAATTAGCTCGTGCAAAAACGCAATATATGGTTAGCCAGGAGAAGTCTTTTAAGGAGAAGGACAAAACTAATTCTGAACAAATTGCTGGCGGTTTAGTGGGTGCATTTATAGATGATGAAAACTTAACTTCACCTGATTTTAGTTTTGATTTTACGAAAAAATATTTGGAAGGAGCAAAATTAGAAGAAATCAATGCGTTGAGTAATACCTTGATTACAACCGAAAATCGGGCAGTAATTTTGATGGCTCCTGAAAAAGAAAAAGATACGTTGCCTACCGAAGCTAAAATCAGAGAATGGTTGAGTTCAGCGGGTAAAAATGTAACGGCTTATGTTGATGCCACAATTGATAAACCACTGATTGCCAAATTACCAACGGGTTCAAAAGTGACCTCAACCAAGCAAATACCAGAGGTTGGCATTACGGAATTAACCTTTGCCAACGGAGTAAGGGCAGTTTTGAAACCAACTGACTTCAAAAATGATGAGATTTTGATTGGGGCATATAGCGATGGAGGTACGAACTTGTATTCAGATAAAGATGCTGACAATGCCGCTTTGTCTTCACAAATTGCTTTAATGGGTGGCTTGGGTGAATTTTCATCGACAAATTTGCAAAAAATGATGACGGGTAAAGTGGCTCAGATTGCCCCTTACGTCACAGAAACTTCTGAAAATATTAGTGGTTCGACTAATCCCAAAGACCTTGAATTAGCCTTACAATTAATTTACAGCAATTTTATGCAACCCCGTTTTGATGCTGACGTTATCAAAGGATTTGTGGCGAATGTCAGTACGTTTCTGGAAGGACAAGAAAAAACGTTAACCCCTGAAAAAGTTTATGGCGACACTTTGGGTATGATTTTGAGTAATTATGCTCCACGGAATTTCCCAATGACGGCTGAACGTTTCAAGAAAATTGATGCCAATCGTGCCTTTGAAATATATAAAGAACGCTACGCAGATGCTTCTGATTTTACATTTTTATTAGTTGGCAATTTTAAAAATGAAGAAATTACTCCATTGTTAGAAAAATATTTGGGAGGATTGCCATCCACAAAACGCAAGGAAACTTTCAAGGATTTAGGAATTCGTCCAGCGAAAGGGAAAATCGAAAAAACGCTTTTCAAAGGGACAGAAGCTAAGGCACGTGTGACGATGGTTTGGTCGGGTGATTATGAACCAACGCCAGAAAACGAAACACAAGTGGAGGCATTGTCGGAAGTATTGGAAATTAAATTAATTGAGAAATTGCGTGAGGAGGAATCAGGCGTGTATGGTGTGGGTGTGAGTGGTTCTGTTTCTAAAATTCCTGCAAAAAGATATGACTTCAAAATTGCCTTTCAGTGTGCCCCAGAGAATGTGGAGAAATTGGTGAACCGCACGATGGCAGAAATCCAAAAAGTGAAAACATCGGGAGCGGAAGCAGGTGATATTGAGAAGTTTAAGGCAGAAACCAAACGCCAAACAGAAACGCAACTGCGTGAAAATGGTTTCTGGTTAGGTTATTTGCAAGGGCAATATCAAGACGATGAGGACGTGAAAGAGGTATTGAGAGAAGACGAAATGTTGAAAAAAGTGACCGTGGAAAGCACAAAAACAGCAGCAAAAAAATACTTTGCTGAAAACATGATTAAGGTGATTATGTTGCCTGAGAAGAAGTAAAGGTCAATATTTAGAGAGTTTTAGGGTTTATCACTTGATATGATAAACCCTTATTTTTTGTATATTTGCCGAAATTAATCCAAATTTCACCACAAAATAAAATCATGAAAGTCCTCAAAAAAATCTTAACATTCATCGGAATCTTTATCGGATTGGTAATGATTGCCGCCATCTTTGTGAAAAGAGAATATTCAGTTGAACGTGAAATCGTTATCAACAAACCTAAACAGCAGGTTTTTGAATACATAAAACTTTTAAAAAATCAGGATAATTATAGCAAATGGGCAATGATGGACTCAAAAATGAAGAAAGAATATACTGGAACCGATGGAACGGTAGGTTTTATTTCAGCTTGGGACAGCGAAAATAAAGAATTAGGAAGAGGCGAACAAGAAATTAGTAAAATTACGGAAGGCGAAAGAGTTGATTACCAATTACGTTTTTTTGAACCGATGTCTTCAACTTCACCTGCCTATATGACCACAGATAGCGTTTCAGCAACGCAAACAAAAGTGAAATGGGGTATGAGCGGCACAATGGCATATCCAACCAATGTGGTGCTTATGTTTATGGATATTAGTGAAATTTTGGGCAGAGATTTGATCACTGGATTAACGACTTTAAAAGGTGTTTTGGAGAAGTAAGGTTAGACCATGGATGAATCCCAACTCAACTCCGTTGCAGGTTAATCCGTGGTCTAATTCTATCCATTTTTTACTTTACCCACAAACATCTTAATATCTCCTTCCAAATCCTCAGAAGTACCCAATAATTTAATAAAAGCACTGCCAATAATGGCTCCTGCGGCGTGGGATGAGACTTTTTTGAAGGTTTCATTATCCGAAATTCCAAAACCAATCAACCTTGGATTTTTTAGATTCATGGCGTTTACTCGCTCAAAATAAACTTTTTGGTCGTTTGAAATACCTGTTTTTGCCCCCGTCGTACTTGCCGAAGAAACCATGTAAATAAACCCATCCGAAATATTATCAATGTGTCTAATTCTGCTTTCTGCGGTTTGTGGCGTTATCAAAAAAGTATTCAAAATTCCGTATTTATCGAAAATTGCTTTGTAATCGTCCTCATATACACTCGCAGGCATATCGGGCAAAATCAAGCCATCAATACCCACTTCTTGGCATTTCTGACAAAAGTTTTCAACACCAAATTGTAGCACTGGATTGATGTATCCCATCAATAAGATTGGAACGGTAATTCCCGCCTTACGAATACCTGAAAGCTGTTCAAAAAGCAATTTTACGGTCATGCCCGCATCCAAAGCCACTTGATTAGACTGTTGTATGGTTTCGCCATCCGCCACAGGGTCAGAATAAGGCATTCCAATTTCTACTAAATCTGCTCCACCATCTTGCAAAGCCTTCAAAATCAAAGTTGTATCGTTAATTTTTGGAAATCCTGCGGTGAAATAGACGTTGAGGATGTTATTGTTTTTCTCTTGGAAAAGTTGTTTGATACGGTTCATTGTTTTGTATTTACACACAAGCTACCAGCATATTTACGAAAGGTAAGGCTTTGGTATAATCCATTGTATCATACTCAAAACCAATGCGTTGCAGGTTGTGATAATATTCGTTTTTGTTGTGATAATAATATTTTTCTGAAGGTATTTGCCAAGTTTTATCGCCTAATTTTGAAGCTAAAAACTATTTTTCTAATAATCGTGCGGTACGTCTGTTTCCATCATTCAATGGGTGAATATTTAAGAAAATTAGATGTAATAACGAAGCGTAAAAAAATGTCTCTCGAATGCTTAATTCGGTTTTCAAAAGCAATGATAAATCGGCAAAAAATTTTACAAGTTCCCCCTTTACTTGTTCGGGATTGGTGGCAACGTACAATATTCTTTCTCCACCCATTACAAACATCGGCGAAACACGCCATCGTCCTCTTTCTGAGGCTTTTAGAAAGTTTTTGGTGATTAATTTATGGGCTTCTAAAATGCTTTTTTCACTTAAAATTTTACTTCTGGCAAACGAATAGGCTTCAAATAAATCATCGGCTTTTTTGGTATAATCCACCAAGAATTTAACGCCCAATAATTTATGTTTTAAGTATGAATCCAACTCAATTTCTACGCCCTCAATTTTGGAAGAATACACCACCGAACTGGACGTATAAAAAGTAAAATCCTGAATGGTATTCTGAAATTCTTGAAAATTAGCCATACGCTTTCCCAACTCATCTTCTTGGATAGAAAAATGAGGTAAAAGGGTATCGGATGGAAGGATTTTGAATTTCATTGGTTGGTTTTAATAATCAATTTCTAATGACATTTTTTCTA
>JAYUIP010000843.1:0-12147 GCA_043765945.1 Arcicella sp. | reverse complement strand
CGGGAAACAATAACGGACATCGAATAATCAATGTACGCTCCCCGCATTTCGTCTTCAATATTAATGGGGATAATGTTACTGGTTTGTTCTGACATAGTTTTTTTGAAATATGAGTGGTAGAGTAATCAAAAGTTAATAATTAAAAATTAATAGTTAAAACATTAATAGTTAATGAGTTGAACTTATAATTAGAGGAATTAAACCTTAAAATTACTAAGAGAGACTGTTAGATTTTTTCTCTTTTCTGCCCTTGAAATTCAAGTAAAGATTTTAATAATCAATTAATAACAAAACAACACTTATTATTATGCTTATTATACAAATTTCGTGAAATTTGAGGTGTTTTGCAAATATTGAGGCTAATAGATGCGTTGGTGAATGAGTTTTCGGTAAATTTGTTTAAACAATTAAAAAATATGCAATTCTTAAAAAACTTTTTCCTCCTCTTTTTCCTTTTCACAGGCACTTTTACAAGTTGCCAGCCTTCTGAAAAATCGGCTCAAAATCAGGAAAAAAAGGCATTTCAAGAGCAAAATAAAGGTGATTCTACGGAAAAACGTCATAAAAAGCATCGAAAAAGACATAAAAGAGATAGAAATGACGATAGAAACTCAAAATATGCCTCTGAGAATCGTTCAGACGTAAATAAATCAGGTATTCGTGCTGGAAAAGTGCCTGAAAAGGCTTTACGAGTTTTGAAATATATTCGTGAAAATGGAGAGGCGATAAGCGGATATGTAGGTGGGCGAAGATTCGGAAATTTTGAGGGCTTACTCCCCAAAAAGGATGCTTCGGGCAAAAGAATCAATTATCAAGAATGGGACGTTAATCCAAAAATACAAGGTAAAAATCGTGGGGCGGAAAGGTTGATTACGGGGTCTGATGGAAAGGGGTATTATACTGATGACCATTATGAGAGTTTTTTGTTGGTGGAGTGAGGCTTAATTAAAAATTTATAGAGATTTCCAGCATAAAAAATAATACAAGACTTTCCAAGTTACCGATTTATATCTAATTAAAAAAATAAATGGTAGTGTTACAGAATGTATGCTCTAATGTGGGTTAAATCACAAGAGGACAATATCTCTGTAGAATGTCTTACGTTCTTGTCAAAGTACATTGCCCTCATTACGAAACACCAAAAGTAAATATGAGGCAGTTGAGCAAGAAATGGCAAAAATAATGAAAGAATTGAAAAATTATGAAAAAATAAAATGATGGTGGATATAGTGAAGAAAAAATAAGAATACTTTTAATCAATTGGATATCGAATCCAAATTTTAATCAGTCTAAGATAAAAAAGTTAAAGTCAAAATATTTAATGGCTGACCATCCTAAGAATGTAGATAGATTTTCGAACATTAGCTTGCCTCTGGCGAGTGACGAGCACTAAAAGCCCTCTGGGCGATTTAGAGTTATAATAATAGAAAAATAAAAACGTCCAGAGGACCAGTAATAGTGGTCACTCGCCAGAGGCAAGCGACTAAAAAAATATAGCACGATTAAAACATAAATACAATGGCATATACAGAATTTTCATTGTCAGATTTAACAGAGAAATTTGGTGTAAAGCACGAAAGAACACCTCTTTTATTTCCATTTCAAGCCATTAAACCAAGCGAGAGGTTAAAATTAGAATTGGAGGAAAGTACAGAAATGCCAATTAAAAGCGAAAAGGCAAGAAGTGAGTGGATTGTTGTTCCTATTTTGAAAGAATTAAGACGACTGAATAGTAAATTTTTTACTATCTATTCTGGTGATACTTTGGTGGGTGATAAAGAATCAGGCTTAACGGGTGAATGTGATTTTATATTGAGTAAAGACATAAAATCCTACGACATCAGTATTCCGATTTTCCATATTGTAGAAGCCAAACGAAATGATTTGGAGGAAGGCGTTCGACAATGTGCTGCCCAATTAGTTGGTGCCAAAAAATATAATGAAAAAAAAGGGATTACTTCTGAAAAATTATACGGATGTACTACCACGGGCGATGTTTGGCAATTCATAGAATACTCAGATAAAATTTATATTGATACCAAAAAATATTATTTGGGTGAAATTGATGAGTTGTTGGGGGTTTTTCAAAATATTATTGATTACAACAAAAATACGGTTTAATTTTTAAAATCAAAATGGCAAATTACACAATCCTAAATACCATCTCCGATAAACATTCTACCGAAAAAACCTTGGTAGCAATCATTGACGGAGAGCAAATTGATACCTTAGAGAAATTTTATTCGTCTATTGCATCTCAGCTGAAATTTTCAGATAATTTTGGAAATAATTTTGATGCTTTTGATGAAATGGTGAATGATTTGGATTGGTTGAAGGAAGACCGTATCTATCTGATTTTCAAGAACTATGATATTTTTTTAGTCGAAGAAAATGACGAAGCTCGTGAAATTATTTTGACAATTTTAGACGATGCTTCCTCCGAATGGAAACGCATGGATGGAGAGGGGAAAACGCTAAAAATGCTGATTGAACCATCTGAATTGGGTGAAGATGATCTGGAGACTTTGGGGATTGACTTTGCAACCACATAGTTAACACAGAAATATAGAGATGAATATTAGAAACGCCAAATCAGATGATTTAGACACAATTTTCAAATTCATCTGTGAACTTGAAAACAAAGTATTTGATTTTCAGATATTTAAAGATATTTTTGAAGAGAATTTGCAGAATCTCAACTATGTTTATTATGTTGCTGAATCAGACATTCAAATTGTTGGATTTATTAGTTTTCATACCCAAAAACTCTTACACCACTGTGGCATCGTTGGAGAAATTCAAGAATTATATGTAATTCCAAATTTTAGAAATCAACAAATTGCGAGATTTTTAGTTGATAAAGTAAAAGATTACGCACAAACGCACAAACTGAAAAGCATTGAGGTTACTTCAAATAAATTAAGGACTGAAAACGTATATATTTATGAACATCTTGGATTTGAGTTGTCTCATAATAAACTTACCATCAATACGACTCTCAACTTATGAAAAACTTATTAACACATATATTTTTATATTTCTTAACATTCCTTGCCCTTCCCTCTTTTTCTCAAAAAATAACCAGAGGTCCATATCTCCAAGCGTCTACGCCCACGAGTATAATAATTCGTTGGCGTACTGACATTACCTCACCTTCAAAAATAAATTTCGGTTTAACTCAAAATGCTTTAACTTCCTCAAAATCAGACGATTTTCCTAAAAAAGAACATGTAGTCACCCTTGATAATTTGAAACCAAATACAAAATATTTTTATGGAGTGGCTTCTGGAAATACTACATTACAGGCAACTGCTGACAACTTTTTCGTAACAAATCCACTCGTCGGAACAGAGCAAAAAGTAAGAATCTGGGCTTTGGGAGATATGGGCATGGGGACCGAAAGCCAGAAAAAAGTTTATCAACAATATTTAAAATATACTAATAGAGAACATACAAATCTGTGGCTACTTATGGGCGACAATGCCTACGCACAAGGAATGGACTGGGAATTTCAGCAACGTTTTTTTGAATATTATCAAACTGATATGTTAATGAAACAAACGGTCTTGATGCCTACGCCTGGAAATCATGACTATTCGCCAACCTCCAATAATTATAAAATTGAAGACCCTCTTGTGGCATATTTTAACATTTTTTCTTTTCCAACGAAAGGGGAATCTGGTGGTGTGCCTTCTGGTTCAAAGGCTTTTTATTCTTACGATTACGCCAACATTCATTTCATAAGTTTAGATTCTTACGGACGTGAAGGAACGGATAGAAGTATGTTCTCGAAAGAAAGCGAGCAAATGAAATGGTTGGAAAAAGACTTGAAAGCTAACAAGCAAAAATGGACCATTGTTTATTGGCATCATCCACCTTACACGATGGCTTCCCGTAACTCAGATAAGGAAATTGATCTCAAAACCATTCGAGAAGGCGTTGTGCCAATCTTAGATAAATACAAAGTTGATTTGGTTTTGAACGGACACAGTCACGTTTACGAACGTTCGCAAATGATGAAGGGACATTATGGATTGGCGGCAACTTTTAATCAGAAACTGAATAGTGCCAGCACGTCAACTGGTCTTTATGATAATTCAAAAGATTCTTGTCCGTATGTAAAAGACAGTAAAGTGGCTGATAACGAGGGAATTATCTACGTAGTAAATGGATGCGGTGCCAGTAATAGCGGTTCAGTAAATACTCTTACCCACGATGCGATGATGTATTCTGACAAAACAAATGCTGGATCAATGTCCATTGAAATTGAAGGAAATCGTTTAGATGCCAAATTTATTACGGAAGATGGAAGTGTGAAAGACCAATTCACAATTTTAAAAGATGTGAATCAGAAACGGGTTTTGAAATTAGAAGCAAATCAAAGTACGATTCCATTACAGGCTTCATGGATGGGTAGTTTTAATTGGCAACACGATAATTCAAAAAGTAAATATATCCAAGTTTCTCCTGTTGTAACAACTAAATACATCGTTCAAGACGACCAAAAGTGCTTGCAAGATGAGTTTACGATTAAAGTCCCATCCGTCTATTCACTAAAAGACTTCAATTTAACCGCCACAAAAAGTGGAATGGCAATTGATTGGTTAACGGTCCAAGAAAGAGGCATAACAAATTTTGAAATTGAGAAACAACGACAAAATTTAGAATTTAAAAGTATCGTTAGAATTGACTCAAAAGCAAAAGCACAATTTTCAGACAGAGTAATCTCCTATCGTTACCTTGACCAGATTTTAGAGAGTAACGAAACCGTAAATTACCGAATCAAAGTAATTGATAATGAAGGACTTAGCTATTATTCTGATACAAAATCAACAAGTACGATTTTAAAAATTGCGGATTGAAAAATACAAAAAAGCGGACAAACTCTCGTCTGACCGCTTTCTATACTTTTGGTTTAACTCATCGTTTACAGAAGCCTTCGGTAAAGACCGAAAGTTTTCGTAAACTATAAGATTGGAATCCCGTGTAAATCATAGTAGAACAAACTTTTTTTCAAAATTACCACCGCAACGGTCTAATCCTAGGTATCCAAGTGCCGTAAAATCACTTCCCAACTTCTAATTTCTGATTAATTCCTTTCTCCATCATCGGCAAACCATCGGTCATCCAAGCGGGTGCAGGTTCATCTTTTAAATAATGGTCAAAGTATTGATAAAGTCTCTTAGCGAAATCTTTTCTATTTTTGCGTTGGGTCAAACCATGTTTTTCTCCGTTATAATTCAGTAACCAAACAGGTTTATTCAATCTTTTCAAAGCCATATAAAATTCAATTCCTTGTTGCCACGGTACAGCACCGTCGTCATCATTGTGCATCATCAACACGGGTGTTTGGATTTTCGGAACTTGGAAAAGTGGTGAATTTTCAATGTATTTATCATACTTTTCCCAAAGCGTCCCTCCTATTCTGGTCTGGTTTTTCTCATATTGTGCTTGACGTGAAAGTCCTGATTCCCAACGAATTCCACCATAAGCTGAAGTCATATTTGATACGGGAGCTCCAGCTTCGGCGGCTCTGAACATATTGGTTTGTGTAACTAAATAGGCAGTTTGATAGCCTCCCCAACTGTGTCCAGAAATGCCAACCCGTTCTGGATTAATAAAACCTTTGGCAATTATTTCTTTCGTACCCGCAATAATGCAATTATAGGCACTTTTGCCAGGCTCACCCGCTTTATAAACAATATCTGGAACGAAAACGACGTAACCATTTGAAGTAAAATAAGGATAATTTATGTAGGAACGAATCGGTGAGGGCGTAAAATGGGTATGTAAATTATCCGAATTCTTTTCATAAAAATAAACCATCATTGGATACTTTTTGGTTACATCAAAACCCTCAGGTTTATACAAAAGTCCTTGTAATGGTGTTCCGTCAAATGCCTTATAATCAACGAGTTCCACTGTTCCCCAAGCGTAATTTTTTTGTTGTGGATTTGCTTCTGATATTCTGGTAACGTTCTGAAAAGTCATATCAGAGGCATAAATATCTGGAAAATTTTGAAAATTTTGCTTCGTAAAAATCAAATTATCCGCATTTTTTGCCTTGATTGGATTAGATAATGTAAAATCAACTTTATACATTTCCTTTGGTTTCGACAGCGGACTTACTGGAATAGCATAACCTTCTGATTTGTCTTTTTCGTAAACCAATTTCCATAGAGCACTTTTTCCAAGGATAAATTTATCGTCAGCATCTAAATTTACGTAGCGATATTGGACCTTGTTTGCCCGCCCGCCCGTAATGAGCATTGGCACGTTATTTTTTAAGTCAATCGCCCAAGCATCATATCTGTCATACACCACAAACATGGGGTCTTTCGCATCATCAACCCAACCCGCTGAGCCATACGGCTGTGGTAAATCTGGGTGATCATCTTCTTCATCAAAATATTTAACTGCCTGATTATTAGTTAATTTAGTCATTTTTTCAGTTTTAACTGAATAAGCAAACCAAGCAGTATCAGGCATTGACCACCAAGTTACGTATTGTGCATTTGGTGACAAAATAGGATTTCCATGCAATGCCGTAGCAATTTTTTTTCGAGAACCATCTTGCAAATTTACCAAATAAACATCCTTTTTATTACCCCAATCCCAATGTTGATTTGAATACGGAACATCGGAAGTTGCAAGCACAATGTTATGATTTGCTTCTTTATCCAAGTTTACATTCGGTATTTCTAAGAAACCTAATTGTACTATTTTAAGATTTTCTACATTGATAACTGACAAATATGAGCGTTTTTTATCGTCCTCCAAACTAACTTTTTGTTGCGTTTGCAGTTTTTTATCTTGCCAGTTCCATACTTCAACATTCACGATTTCTTCGGGTAAAAGTGTGGTATCTGCCACAATAGGTTTTGGATTTGTTCCGAAGAATAATTTCGAGCCATCCTTTGAAAAACGGGGTTGATAATTATCACTTACGTACCATCCTGCGGGAGCAAAAGTCTGTTTTTCATCGGTAGTTAATGTGGCTATTTCTTGCCCTACTTTCCAATGATACAATTTTGGTAAACGAAGTTGAGTTTTAGTGTTCGTATCTAAATCCGCAATAAAAGCAATTTGATTTCCATCTTCTGAAACCGATAGTTTCTTAAATTTCCCCTTTGATTTAAGAATATTTGCTAATTGTCCTGATTGCAAATCATAACTATAAACACCTGATAATAACGTAGAATCATTCCCAGTTGTACTGAATACTAATCTTTTAGCATATTTAGCAAACTCATAATCCGTTACAAAACTAAATGATAAATCGGCGTTAGTTTTTAAATTTTTCAATACTAAACTATAGCCGTTCTCGTCAGATTCTTTCTTGCTAATTTTCTTTTTGGATTCAACTTTTACTAATGAATCTTTCTTTTTAGCAATGTCAATTTTCTTAACTTCTTCCATTTGGTAAGCAACCCACCCTCCTACTTTTTCAGGAATTTTAAAGGATAAAACATTAGGAATTTTTGCTATTTGATTATTCTTCAATCCATAAATACCCAACGAATCCTTTGGCATTTCGTCTTTCTTCTTCAATCGTTTCATAAATTTAATCAAGTTTAATTGCGGTTTTATCTTGAAAATAGCAAACTCAGAATCATCTGTTAACCGAATATCTGCACCTCTTTGCACAGAATCAATTTTTGAATTTTTCAAAGAATGAAACACAACCTTACCATCTCCTTCCTGTGGATTGAGTGGATAAACAATCACACTCCCATCATTTGAAATATAACGGTCAGGGATTTCTTTCCACGAATCATAGACATCGTGTGTAAGTTGTTTCTTGGGAGTTTGAACGATGATTTCTTCGGAAGATTTCTTGGATTTTTTTCTCTTTTGAGCCGATAAGGAAAAGGTCAATATTAGGCACATCATTAAAAGGAATATTTTTCTCATGATTAGGTTGGGGATTGGTTTGACGAAGTGATATGTGAATTAATTTCGCAAAGACGATTCTCTAATTTTTAATTCTGTTTTAAATACTTTCACTTCTGGTTTATCAAGGCCATCTGGATTTTCTATCTGATTGATTAATAGTACAATAGCCATTTTCCCCATCTCAAAAGTGGGTTGTGAAACGCTCGTGAGTGTAGGCGTTACGATGGTACAAATCGGCTCATCATTAAAACTAACAATCGCCACATCCTCTGGAATTCTGATATTTTTCTTGCGTAAAGCTACAATTGCCCCCACCGCTAAACGGTCGCTCACCACAACTAATCCATCGGGAGGGTTTTTCAATTCAAACAGTTCATTCGTTAATTCAATGGCTTGTTGCAAATTATAATTTCCATGAACAACTAATGATTCATCTAAATCTAAACCAGAGTCTTGAATAGCTTTTTCATACCCAGACTGTCGGAGATTGCTAACCGTTACATTTGATGGTCCCGCCAAAAATGCAATTCGTTTTGAGCCATTCTGAATGAGGTGTTTTGTTGCTTCATAAGCCGCTCCCACATTATCCACCATCACTTTTGGCACATCAATTTCATCGGCATCTCTATCAAAAAATACCAAGGGAATTCCTTTTCTTTGAAGCCGTTTTAGGTGTTCAAAATCAGTAGTTTCCTGAGAAATTGATACAATAAAGCCCTCTACTTGCCCTCTGGATAGGTTTTGAACATTTGTTAATTCACGTTCATAGAGTTCACTGGTTTGAGTCAAAAGTAAACTATATCCTCTGGCAATGGCTTCCTCTTCAATGCCTTTTATAACCGAAGCAAAAAAATGGTACGCTAAATCTGGCACAATAACCCCAATGGTTTTTGTACGATTTTTCACTAAATTAGTGGCTAAAAGATTGGGTTGATAATCCCATTCTTTGGCTAATTTCAGAACAGCATCCCGAGTTTCCGCTTTAATTTCAGGCATATCTCGCATCGCACGGGAGACTGTTGCCACCGAAATATTAAGATGTCGAGCGAGATCTTTTATCGTTACTTGATGAGCCATAGATTATCCTTCAAGGGTTACTTTCGCACGAGTACAAACGCCACCAATCGGTGGATTAAATTTTGAAACAGAAACTTCTACCTTTTCAATATTGGGGTAGCGTTCTCGAACATTAGAAATAATTAATTGGGCAATATGTTCCAAGAGTCTTGCCTTAATTTTCATTACTTCAACAATGATTTCGTATAAATCTGCGTAATTAACGGTATATTTTAGTTTATCGTTTTCAGCCGCTTCCGAAAAATCCGTAACCACTTGAATATCAACTTGATAGCGATTTCCAATTCTTTGTTCTTCATCATGAAATCCATGATAGGCAAAAAATTCTAAGCCTTCTAAGGCAATTGTTCCCATAATTTTGTAGTACGGACAGCCTTGTCCGTAATTAGTATAAAAAAACGGATAAGGCTATCGAATCGTCGAACCGTCCGTACTGCATAAAACAAAAAATTTCAAGCTGTAAAATCAACTTGAAATTTTTGCGTGGCAAGATATTTCTAACAACAATTAAATATTATCAAAAAATGAACCTCCTCCATTAGAAATTGCGGCAGGAGCATCTTTTGAAAATTCTTCCATTACTGATGAAACCGTCGGTAAACCACCATCATTAGGCGTTACTTTGCGAGGTCGTCCACGAGTTGCTTTCATTTCTTTCATCAAATTATCGGCAGTTTCATTGAAGGCATTGTGCAAAGCTTCGGGCGTTGGCTCGGGTTTTACAGTGGCATGAACTGTTGGTAATTCTTCATTTTCATCGTCAAAATCGTTGGCGGGATTGAACTCAATTTCTGTTTCAACGACTGGCTTTCTTGGTTCCTCAATTTCTCCCGTAAATATTGAATAAGTGGGTTGATTTTCGGATTTTTGAGGAAACTGCATCATAAAATTACTTTCAACCTCTTGAATATCAACTGGTTGAGTCTCTTCTTCTAATTTTGCAGGCTCTTCCGTTTTTACTGGCTCCTCAATAATTGCTTCCATTTCGGGTTCTGCACTCGCCGCCATTGATTCAGAAACTACTACTGGAACAACGGGTTCAGCCATCTTTTCAGCGACTTTTATATCCAATTCATTCAAACGAGCTTCGCTGGTGCGGGTATTAATTCTTTCCTCAAATTTAGTAACTTTATCAAGAGCATCGTTGGCAAAAGATTTTAGTTCTACTACTAAATAATCTTTGTAACGTTCCATTGCCTTGAAGTCACGCTCATAATTTTTGAGGTCATTTACAGCTTCTTCAACCAAGAACTTTGCTTTATTTTCTGATTCAGAAACCAACATATTTGCCTTTTTCTCAGCTTCGTTAGTAATTTCCTTTGCATCTTGTCGAGCTTTATCCGTAATTAAACTTGCTTCTGCTTCAGCTTTTGCATTGATATTTTGTTGAGCATCTTCGGCAGCTTTCAAGGTTTTGAAAAGGCTATTTTCAATTTCTTTCATCCTAACTATCTCCTTTTCAGCAACTTCCAACTGTTGTTTAGAGCTACGAACATCTTCTGAAATTCGTTCCCATTCTTGCGAAAGGGAAAGTAAAAAGGCATCAACTGATTCAGTATCGTACCCTCTAAAACTTTTATCGAAAGTATGCTGTCTGATTTCAAGGGGGGTAATTCTCATAATTTTTTTATTTATTTCCCTGAGTCAATGATATAATTGGTGAATGATAGAGTGATAAAATATTGTACTATCATTTAAAACCACTAATATTTCTTTAAATCAAGAGTTGGATTAAACAAAGTTGGATTTACAAAACAATTTCTTATCTCGAATGGCTAATTGCGAACGTGTAATATTCTGTCATTAAATCACTCTATAATTTACTCATTGATAGACCAAACCGATATCCGTTTATCATCCGAAGCTGATACTAACAAATTCTCATATTCGCTCCACCACAGTTTGTTAATTGACGTTCCATGTCCTGCGTGACGGGCTTTGTCAATAACTTTCAGGAGTCTGAATTGTTCAGCATCCCAAATTTTGATGGACTTATCCATACTGCAAGTCGCAAAACATTTCCCATTTAGGCTAAATTTTATATCGTTAATGGCAAATAAATGTGCGGCAATATCATGAACCAAATTGTACTGATTATTTACGTCTAAAATTTTTAAATGTGCATCACGTCCTGCGGTGATTAAATACTGATAATCAGGCGAATAACAAACCGTAAAAACGGAACTGATATGTTGATTTACCACTAATTTCAAGGAAAAATCCTGCAAATCAAAGACTTTTACCGAAAAATCGCTGTAAGCTACTGCAAATTCGCTCGAAAATGAGTTAATGGCAATATTTCTGATACTTTTATCAGATGCTTTTATATGTTTTTTAACAACAAAATTCTCAACATCCATCACCACAATTGTACCGTCTGAAAGCCCAACAAACGCATTATTTTCGTGGATTTTTATATCAAAAATAGAGGAAGAAGTAATTTTTATAGACTTAATTTCTTGTTGTGTTTCAACATCAATCAAATGAATTCCCTCAAAATTTTGTCCTACCCAAAGTTGATTTCTTACTTTATCTAAACACAAAGCATAAATAGAAGCTGGAATTTGAGCGATTAATTCTCCTGCATCGGGTTTAGTTAAATCCCATCTCACCACCAAACCATCACCTCCTGCCGAAAAAAATTGATTAGATTCAGCACCTCCTTCAAGCGTATAAACACAATCACGATGCCCTGAAAATGTATCTATTTTTTCTACTTGCATGGGGTTATTTATTGGTTATTTGGAATTAGTTGTTGGGAAATCGGTGTTAATTATCAACGAAATTACTTTATTTTGCAGGGAATGACAACAATTTGAAATAAGGTATAACAACATTTTGATAATTGATTGAACTTCTAATTTTCGTAACCTACTGATAACTAATTAGCGTACGCCGCCCACTGTAACTAAAACTGAACAAAAATGCCCGTAATTTTTTCCAAAAATATCTCAGAAAATTGTATCGTAACACTCTGGAAAATTGAAGAAAATGCTAATTTTTTTCTAAAATATCTTGGTGTAAGAGAAGAGAATTTAGCGACTTGTTCCAATGCGACTCATCCTATTAAACAGCTGGAGTGGTTAGCAAGTAGGACCTGTGTAAAACATACCGTGGAATTATTAGAGCATCGCTATCAAGGCATCGAAAAAGACGAGCATAACAATCCTTATC
>JAYUIP010000842.1:0-1416 GCA_043765945.1 Arcicella sp. | reverse complement strand
TAACTACTCAGGTTATCTGAATTAGTATTATTGGATAAAAATTGTTAAACTTGAACCTTGACCAAATCATCACACATATTTAACCTTGAAGGTATTATCATTACTCAATCCCAACAGATTAAATCGTTGGAGGAAAAGGTATTGTTACTACTGGAAGAATTACGAAAAAAGGATTTGAAGAAAGATTCTTCAAATTCTTCGTTAGCTCCTTCAAGCGATTTTTTCAATAAAACTAAAAGCCTTCGTAGTCCAAGCGAACTTAAGAGTGGCGGACAAAAAGGACATCAAGGTACAACTTTGGAAATGAGTTCAACCCCTAATAAAATCACTGAATTGAAAGATTCCTTTTGCAATATTTGTGGTCAATCTCTTGGCAATGCGAGTTTTATATTGAAAGCAAAACGCCAAGTAATTGAAATTCCTCCCGTTGCTCCCATTTATGAGGAATTCCGTCAGTACAGCTGTCAATGTCCTACTTGTAAACACTTTCAAATAGCTGATTTTCCTGTGGGAGTAAATGCTCCAATTCAGTACGGAAGTACCGTAGAATCACTTGTGAGCTATCTTTCTGTGTATCAATATGTACCTTTTAAGCGTTTAAAAAATATATTTTCTCAGGTTTTTTCCATTCCACTTTCAGAGGGTACTGTTGGCAATATTTTGGAACGTTCAGCCCAAAAGTGTCAAGGCGTTTATCAACAAATCAAGTCCGAAATCGCCCAAAGTCCTGTTGTTGGTTCTGATGAAACAGGGGCGAAAATTAATGGTGATAAGTGGTGGATTTGGTGCTGGCAAAATATGCTCAATACCTTTATTGTGGTTTCTGATAACCGTGGCTCAAAAACCATTGATGGTGTTTGGGAAAACGGACTACCTAACTCCGTATTAATTTCCGACCGTTGGTCTGCTCAACTTAAAGTTCATACCCGAGGGAAACAGATTTGTTTAGCCCATTTGCTGAGAGAACTTCATTATTTACTTGACCTTGAAAAACACCCATTCGCCATTCAATTTAAAGAATTGTTAGTCGATGTTTTCGATACTAAAAGACAATTGCTACTCACTCAACAACCCTATCAAATAAATTCGCAAGAGGCTATTATTCTAGAAAAACGAATCAATGAAGCCCTTTTACTAACCATTGATTCTGAAAAATGCCCTAAAACACTCACTTTTCAAGGATCAATGATTAAGTGTCGAAATTATATACTTCCCTGTATCTATCATTTGGAAATCCCTCCTGATAATAATGGCTCAGAAAGGGCAATCCGCACTATAAAGGTCAAACAAAAGGTCTCGGGACAATTTAAAACTGGGCAAGATGCGTTCTGTGTAATCCGTTCAGTCATTGATACACTCATCAAAAGGGGTGTAGAAATACTCCCATGTCTAAATCAAATCATCAAACTACAAGCT
>JAYUIP010000841.1:0-1416 GCA_043765945.1 Arcicella sp. | reverse complement strand
GCAATTACGGGGGCTTTCGATAAAGCCACAACCTGTGCAAATGTCTCATCCGAAATATGCGAACAGTCCAACATTATTCCCAAACGATTCATTTCTCTGACCACTTGCCGACCAATCGGGCTTAATCCTCGCCAAGTGTTTGTGGTATCATAAGAAGTATCGCAAATGAAATTATCTTCGCCGTGACAAAGCGTAATATAGCGAATTCCACGGTCATAAAAGTGCTTTAAATTTGCCAAATTACTTTCAACGGGTGAGCCATTTTCTAAACCCATAGGAAAGGAAATTAATCCTTTTTTGAAGTTTTTTTCAACGTCTTGCGGTGTTTTGGCTAAGGCAAATTTATTGGGATGTTGTTTCGTCAAATTTTCCACTAAATCAATCAAAGAATCTGCCAAAGCCTTTGAAAAACCTTTCTTTTGTTGCAGATTAGCAGGTACGTAAATTGACATGAAAGGAGCAGAAAGTCCCCCTTTCTTCGCCCGAACATAATCAAAATCTCCGCCTTTGGTTTGCACAGAAACGTCCTCCATTTTGCCGCTCAAACGATAAGGCAAATCCACGTGTCCATCAACGATGATGAATTTATGGGCTAATTCATTGGCTTTTTTACGTAAAGTTTCATCTGAAATTTTAGCTTTCTGAAGTTTTGGTCTTGAAAATGATGGATTTATGTTTAATCCAAGAATGATAAAAAGAAATTTGAGTTGATTTTTCATGTTTGGTAAAATGTAATTCATAACAATTAGTAAATTTCGATTCAATTTAGGTTTATACCGAACGATATTAGTAGAATTAACGCTGGCGGGGTTAAACCCCAGTGGAACTGCCCGCCAGCGTTCAATAAAACGCAGTTAAACCTAAATGTCTTCTCAATTTAACGAATTTATCGGTAATTTGCGAAACTAAAACAAACCATTTTTGTAGATGAAAAAATATGCTCTCCTTTCAGTCGGAGAATTATTAGTTGATATTATCGGAACAGATATTCAAGAAAGTATCCTTCAAACCACTAATTTCGAGCGTTTTCAAGGGGGAAGTCCCGCAAATATGGCGGCTAATATGGCTCGTTTGGGCATGAGTACCGCCCTTGTTTCGTGCGTCGGTAATGATAATTTAGGAATATTCCTAAAAAATGAAGTTGTTAAAACGGGGGTTGATATCAGTTATATTGCCACAGATGAATTTCAACCTACTAGCACCGTAATTGTCTCCAGAACCAAAGGAACGCCCGATTTTATTGCTTATCGAACGGCAGATCGTATGATTCAATCTTCTCATATTCCCGACAGCTTATTATCAAACTCAGCCATTTTTCATACTACTTGTTTTGCTTTGAGTCAAGAACCCGCCCAGTCTGTCATTGTGGATGCGGCGAAACGAGCCAATAAATTGGGTTGTCGAGTGAGTTTGGAT
>JAYUIP010000840.1:0-4267 GCA_043765945.1 Arcicella sp. | reverse complement strand
GCCGACCACGGTGCTCAATATTTTTCAGTAAAAACACCTGAATTTCAAGTACTTATCTCAGAATTACAAACTGAAAATGTAACTGCAGAATGGCATTTAGCTCAACGTGACAATGTGCGTTATGTGGGAGCGAAAGGGATGAATATGATTCCTAAAAAATTGGCTTCGTCGTTGAATGTTTTAGTAAATGAGAAGGTAATTTTAATTGAAAGTAATAAGGTAAAAACTGAATCTGGTAATGTTTATGATTTTGATAATTTGGTAATTACTATTCCTAGTCCGCAAGTGATTGACCTCTTTCAGAATTCAAAAATTGATTTCAGTAATTACGATAAAACAGTTTTAGCACAAATTGAATATCAGCCGTGCATTGCTGTGATGGCAGTTTTGAAGAAGCCTACTGAAATTGTAAGTGGAGGAATTATTTTGGAAAATCAACCCGTTTCTTGGATTGCCGATAATTTTCAAAAAGGGGTTACAGAAATCCCAACCGCCACAGTTCACGCCTCCGCTGCGTATAGTGTCGAACGTTTTGATGATGATTTACAAGAAGTTGCAAAAGATATGTTATCGTCTGTTAATCAATACGTTAAATCAGAAAATATTTTGTCATTTCAAACGCACAGATGGAAGTTTAGCAATGCAACAAAACGTTTTGAAAAGCCATTTTATCAAATAGAAAACAAAAATATATTTTTAGGAGGTGATGGTTTTGGGATGGGAAATGTTGAAGGAGCGTTTTTGTCTGGGTATTATTTGGGGACGAATTTATAACCGATTAAAACAACTAATCTTGTCAAAATAAACTTTCTTACCTATTTTTGTGAAACTATGAATTCAAACCTTCATAGCTCATAAACTGTTAAATAAACATGAGAGAAATTCAATTCAGAGAGGCACTTCGTGAGGCATTAAACGAAGAAATGCGTAGTGACCCGTCGGTTTTTTTGATGGGCGAAGAAGTAGCCGAATATAATGGAGCCTATAAAGTATCACAAGGAATGTTGGATGAATTCGGTCCTGATCGTGTGATTGATACACCCATTGCCGAATTAGGTTTTGCTGGAATCGCCGTTGGGGCAGCGGCAAACGGTTTGCGACCAGTGGTTGAGTTTATGACCTTTAACTTTTCGTTGGTTGCCATTGACCAAGTGATTAATTCAGCTGCCAAAATGATGTCGATGTCGGGTGGGCAGTATCATTGTCCAATCGTGTTTCGTGGACCAACGGGAAATGCAGGGCAATTATCGTCGCAACACTCTTCTAACTTTGAAAATTGGTTTGCCAACACACCCGGTTTAAAAGTGGTTGTTCCGTCAAATCCAGCTGATGCCAAAGGCTTATTGAAATCATCAATTCGTGATAATAATCCTGTAATCTTTATGGAATCGGAATTGATGTATGGAGACAAAGGTTTAGTCCCAGATGGCGAACATCTTGTGCCAATCGGAAAAGCAAATATTGTGAAAGAAGGTACGGATGTAACAATTGTGACATTCGGAAAAATGCTTTCGAGAGTGGTAATGCCGGCGGTTTTAGAATTAGAAAAGATGGGAATTAATGTCGAGGTAATCGACCTCAGAACAGTAAGACCCATTGATTATGAGACAGTTATCAATTCAGTTAAAAAGACAAACCGTTGTGTGGTGGTGGAAGAAGCCAATCCAATTGCGGCACTTTCTTCTGAAATTGCGTACAATATTCAACGTTGGGCATTTGATTTTATGGATGCTCCCGTTGTTCGGGTGAACTCAAAAGATTTGCCTTTGCCTTATGCACAAACGCTTTTGGAAGCCATCCTTCCAAGTGTTGCAGGAACAATTGAGGCGGTTAAAAAAGTAATGTATAAAGCATAGATTCGATAAGATTCCTGTTAAAGACGACATCATTTGAATGATGTCGTCTTTTTTTATTACCATAATTCCCAATAGCTTAATTTTCAATATTTTCATTAAATTTTCGTTAATCAATTAAGTTTTTTACCTTTAAATAAATTTCCTTATTCATCCATACTTTGACTCTAAAATTTTATGTACACATTCACAAAAAACTTTCTTCTATCAATCAGTGTCCTGTTTTTTGCATCTTGTAAAACCAAGGAAGTTACTCCCGACCCAATTTTAATTCAGCCTCAAACTTTAACAATTATTACTTTTAATGAAGTAAATCCGACTAATATTTCCTACTTGTGGAAAGATAACTTGGTTGTCTCATACACTATAAAAACCCTTAATACAGCCACTAATAAGGATTTTATTAGAAAATATGATATTTCGAGAGATGATAAAAAACTTATCACGAGTATTCTATATACGTATGAAGGTGGAGGTTTTCCAGATGGAAACACAGTTCAAACTTACACCTACAATACTGATAAAACCCAATGTAGCTATCTCTCAACCAATTGGACTTATAACAAAGCTGGGAGTTTAACAAACTTAAATTATGGGTCAAGGTCGATTTCGGGATTTATTGAATATAATTATGACAACTTGAATTCTTTGACAAAGTTGTATTGGAAGGAAGGTTCATATTTAGAAAATACCAATACCATAAGTTTGTTAACAACCACTGAAAATCCTTTGTATAATATTGCAAAAAGCCTCCAATTTCTGAATGTAACTTATAATAATGCAGACTTAACGATAACCTCTTCCAAGGTGTTGCCAAAATCTTACAATAACGGAGCAATTGATAATTTTGTGACCTACGAAATAGATGCTCAAAATCGGGTTACGTTAATTACTGTTTCTAATAATGGAATTGTCTTAAAAAAATATAGCTTTACTTATTAAAAAAAAACCTTCTGAAATTAATTCAGAAGGTTTTTTCCTCTAATTTTCCCACAAAATCTTTTTAAAATCTGCGGTGTATTTTAATGTTCTTTTCTTTCGTCTGGAAATCGTCGCTTCCATATTATTACTCAATAGCATACATTCCTTATCAGCATCATAACTTTTTAAGTGATACTCATTAACAATAAAAGAACGATGAATTCGAGTGAATGGATAATCTTTCAGAAGATTATCAAATAATTTCATAGTTCGGGAAATTAGCACTTTTTTGCCGTTCAATAAATGGAGATAAGTATAATTTGCTTCGGCTTCCAGCATGATAATTTCGGTAAGTGGGATTTTCTTCTTTTGGTAAACAAAATCCATTTTACCTTTGGAAATGATGCAGAATTTGGGATGGGTACTCATAAAAATTTGTGTGTTAGTGATATTTTAGAGACAAGACAAGAAGTGTTTTCCTTTATAAAGTTAACTCACGATAAGTATGTTGCAACAATAATGATGTGTAAAACCGTTTTTTGTATGTGAATTGCGAAAATAAGTAGAATGGGTTGCAAACCTGTTCTACTTATTAAAAATTCAATGTCAATTGCTTTCCAACCATTTCATCGGCAAATTCAAGATTGGAAAGTGATATTCCCAACAATCTAATGCCTTTTCCCACGGGTTGGATTTGTTCTAATAAACCAAAAGAAATTTTCTCGAAAAAGGCTTTATCCATAATGGGCGAAAAGGTAGTTTTACTTCTGGTAATTTGTTGAAAATCAAGATATTTGACTTTTAGATTTACGGTTCTGCCGTAGCCTTTTGTTCGTTCGCAATATCGCCAAACATCTTCAATCAATGGCAACAGACCCGCTTCTAATTCAATACGAGTTTCTAAATCTTTATCAAAAGTGTTTTCAGAACCAACCGACTTTCTAATTCTGTCGGGATTCACGGAACGATTATCAATGGCACGAGCAATGTCGTAATAATATCCACCCGCTTTTCCGAAGTGCTTACGAAGAAAAGCCTCATCTTTTTGTCGTAAATCCATGCCCGTAAAAATCTCCATTTTGTTCATTTTCTCGGCAGTAACTTTTCCAATGCCATGGAAACGATACACGTCCAAAACTTCTACAAATTTCTCGCCTTGATTGGGTTTTATCACAAATAATCCGTCGGGCTTGTTGTAATCAGAAGCCAATTTTGCCAAGAATTTATTGTAGGAAACCCCCGCCGAAGCCGTGAGTCCCGTGCGTTCTTTTATCTTGATTTTTATCTCTTTGGCAATTTCAGTGGCGGAGGTAATTTCTTTCAAATTTTCAGTTACATCCAAATAAGCTTCATCCAAAGAAAGGGGTTCAACTAATGGCGTATATTCTAAAAAGACCTCTCTAATTTGATTAGAAGCCATTTTATAAGCATCGAAGCGAGGTTTTACGAAGATGAGATTGGGGCATTTTCGAGCCGCCACCACCGATGCCATT
>JAYUIP010000839.1:0-4268 GCA_043765945.1 Arcicella sp. | reverse complement strand
TCGTTAAATCATTCAAGATTAACTTATCGTATCAGTATGCAATTAACAAAATACGATGAGCAATATGACATTCTTCCAGAGCTTGAATTTGAACTATTGGTTGATAGAGCCAAACCAGACATTTCTATTTGTAAAAAGATGCCTATTGACTGGGTGCATGACATTGTTCGTCTGAAAGAGCCACCCATTACTGCCATAGAAATTTTATCCCCCAAACAAGCCTATAATGACTTGACTGATAAGATTTATGACAATTATTTCCCTTCGGGTGTTCAATCAGCTTGGTTAGTTATTCCTTCTGTAAAAGCTATCCAATTATTTATTCCAGAACAGCCCGTTAAATATTTTACGGATGGCATTTTTACTGACCCAATCAATGGAATTGAACTTGATTTAAAAACTATCTTTAAAAGTTAGAAATTATGGGATTATTAATAGAAAACGAGATTTCGCAATACGAACTCGAAAGAAATAAACCAATGCCAAGCAAAAACCACTCAATTGTTCAAGGAAATCTAATTTTTGAATTAAAAACTCGTTACCGTAAATCGAACTCATTTCTTTCGGAGGTTGATATTTTAATGCCTGAAAAGCCTAATTGTGTTCCTGATATTGCCATTTACCCCAAATTAGAATTTAATTTTTTGGATGATGAATTAGCTATGACTGAAATGCCATTAACCGCTATTGAAATTGTTTCTCCTTCACAATCAGATAATGATATTCTTAAAAAAATCAATCGTTATTTCAATGCTGGTGTTAAATCATGTTGGTTTGTAATGCCAGGTTTTAGAGCCATTTCTGTTTATTCTTCCATTGATAACTATGAGTTTTTTACTTCTGATATGACCTTGATTGATTCAGCCACTGGAATTAAATTACCATTGAGTGATATTTTTAGTTAATAAATTATTCCGTCCGCAAACTCTTCACAGGATTTGCCAAAGCTGCTTTTATCGCTTGATAACTTACTGTTAGTAAGGTGATTATCAACACCCCAAAACCCGAAAGAGCGAAAACCCACCATGAAATGTTAGTTCGGTAATCATATTTTTCTAACCAATTATTCATGAAATAATAGGCAATTGGGGTGGCAATTAACACTGAAATAATCACCAATAGCACAAAATCTTTGGATAGTAAAGTCCACAAATTCATGACGGTTGCTCCCAAAACTTTACGAATTCCGATTTCTTTGGTACGTTTTTCAGCCATGAAAGATGCCAAGCCAAACAGTCCTAAACAGGAAATAAAAATGGCGAGCATGGCAAAAAATAAAGCTAATTTCCCTATTTGTTCTTCCGCCTTAAACTTAGCGGCAAATTCATCATCGGCAAATTTATACTCGAAAGGAGCGGATGAGATGTGTTTTTTAAAAATAGTTCCAATTTTTGCGATGGATTCACTGGCACTTCTGTTAGGGTTTAATTTTAAGTTTATCCAAGAAAATCCTTTGTATTGCGTAAAGTAGAAAGACTGTATTACGGGTTTATAAGGCGACTGCATCAACATATCTTTGATTACGCCAATAACCGTATAATCCACGCCATCTTTATCATACCCCCACCGAATGGTTTTGCCAACAGGGTTTTTGAGTCCCATAAATTTAACGGCAGATTCATTGATAACTATTGAGAGAGAATCACGAGAAAATGCTCTTGAAAAATCCCTGCCTTCCTTGAAATTCCAGCCAACGGTTTTGCCAAATTCAGGGGTAACTCTGATAATACCAAAATCTGTATCAAGGTTTGGGTCTTTGCCTTGCCAATTGAAGCCACCACTTCTCGACCAAATATCCGTTAAAGGGCTGGATGATTGAGCGAATTCAACGATTGCTCCTGACGTTTTAAGTTCATTTCTCAATAGTTCTGACTTATCTTGAAATTCGGGCGTTTTCATCATAATCATCATCAAATTATTTCTATCGTAGCCAATGGGACGGTTTTTTGAAAATTGTACTTGAAGGTAAATAATGATTGTTCCGATAATCAAAGCCATTGAAACGGTGAACTGAAAAACCACTAAAACTTTGCGTGGAACAGAGGCGAAACGCCCTACTTTGAAAGTGCCTTTCAATACTTTTACAGGTTGAAAAGAGGATAAATAAAGGGCAGGGTAACTCCCTGCAATCAAGCCCGTAAATAAACTAAAACCTGTCAAAATCATCCAAAACAAAGGATTATTCCATAAAATGGTCATCTTTTTATCGGCAACTTGATTGAAAAATGGTAATGCCAATTCAACCAAAAAAAGCGAAATAATTAAGGCGAAGAATGCTACTAATAGAGATTCACTCAAAAATTGGATAATTAATTGCCCACGGGCGGAACCGATTGCTTTGCGAACGCCTACTTCCTTGGCTCTTTTTTCGGAACGAGCCGTACTTAAATTCATAAAATTGATACAAGCTAATAGCAACACAAAAATGCCAATGATGCCAAATAACCAAACGTATTCAATTAATCCACCCGTGCTTACACCATTTACCCAATTAGACTTTAAGTGCCAATCTTTCATGGGATGAAGCGATATTCTGGCATCAAATTTTTTCTCCTCCTGACTAACGTTTTTATATTTAGACCTCAAAATTCTTTTGTTAACGGTCTCAAAATCAACATTATCCGCAATTTGTGCATAGACTTGAAATGAGTTATTATCCCACACTCTATTCTCTTTTAATCGTTTCAACCATGGTTCTGATGAAACAAATAAATCCCACGGTGCAATGAATTTTAAATTTTTAAATTCTGTATCATACGGTAAATCTTGATACACGCCCGTAACTTTCACATCCATCCGATTGTCAATTTTCATCGTTTGGTCAATAGGATTTGATTCGCCAAAAAATGCTTTTGCAGTTGTTTTGGACAGTAAAATTGAATTTGGACTTTTCAAGCCTTCATTCGTTCCTTGCAACATTTTTAGAGAGAACATTTTAGGGGCATCAACGTCAAAATAAATACCTGTTTCTGAAAGATTTTTATCACCAAGGGATAAAATATGGTCTTGCTCAAAGGATGCCATTGCCAAGTATTTAAAATTGTTTCCATACTTAGCTTTCAATTCTTCCCCCATGGGCATTGGCATATATTGCATTGTCAGAACAGTTCCATTCACGGTCTGCATTTGCGTGGTTCGCCCAATTTTGTCGTAATTTTTATGATACTTATTAAACGATAATTCATCATAAATCCAAAGACCGATGAGCATAGCCACTGCCATTCCCACCGCCAAACCCGCAATATTAATAAACGAATAAACCTTATTACGAAGAAGATTTCTGAATGCGATTTTTAGATAATTTTGTAGCATGGTAAGCCCCCTAACCCCCCGAGGGGGAACGCTGGAGGAAGCGTTGGATGTTCGATAATCTATTATCCAATGCTATGCCAAGAATTTAAATTATTGATTATCAGTTACTTGAAGATATTTATAATTTTAAAACTGTCCGCTTTTGATACAGTTTTTGTTCGATAATGAACGGAAGAGATAACGATGGTATGATTTTGTCTGAACTTGGATTGCGAAACGTTGCACCGTGTTAGATTAATGAATTTTTTGGATTAAAATTCGACGGACAATCCAAAAAAATTTTGAATCCTCTAATCCAAATTCAGACAGAAATAAGTTTCTGCCGAACAAAATTAACTTCTTCTCGCACATCTACTTTTCCAGAAATCCGCATCAAATCCCCTAATAGTTTCTTCAAAAAAGCCTGATGATTTTCCGATTTTTCGTTGAAAGGACGATGATTTAACGACGTTTGAATTGATGCCCATTCCTTAACGAAATCTTTTAAATTATCATCAAAATAAGTCTCCGCAAATTGCTCAAAAATGTACTGCTCCGCTACTTCATTCGGATGGATTAAATCTGGTTTATAAAAGCGATAATCACGCAAATCATCCATCATAATTTCGTAGGATGGAAAGTGCTCAACGTCCTCATAATCAGTTGTTAAATAATGACAGGCGGCTCTGAGAATTGATTTTGAAACTTGATTTTCGGGTACGCCGTCCTTTGTATGTCTGACGGGTGAAACGGTCAGAATTATGGTTAAATCTGGATTAATCTCTTTCAGTTCTTTGTGTAAAATCGCAAACGATTTACAGATGTCTTTCACACTCAAAAGTTCTTTTTTAAATAAATTGTTGGGCATTTTATGGCAATTGGCAACGTACGTTTGAGGATTCAAAAGTCGGTAAATAAAGGCAGTTCCGAAGGTGATGATAAGCTGATTTGTGGTAGGCAATAAGGAATTAATGGCA
>JAYUIP010000838.1:0-4268 GCA_043765945.1 Arcicella sp. | reverse complement strand
CATTGTTTTTTATATTTCCAATTAAAAAAATATGCGGTGGCAATAAATAAAGCCCCCAAAGTTCCCGTCAAAAATTCAAATTCATGTTCCAACCAAACGATTTCTAACATTTTCACAATCAAACTTCCAACCAATAAATATAGAGGAATTGGGTTTTGATGTTTTTTGAAATCACCGTATAAAAGTACCCCAGCCAAAATTAAACTGCCGCCAATAAACCAGATTTCCCAAGAATGGTCACTGATAAAACTACTTCCCAAAAATGGCAAAAGCGTAATGATTATGGGTGTTGCCATACAATGAATAGCACAAATTACGGAAAGATAGAATCCTACTTTTTCCATATTATTGTGTCCATGCGTATGTTTTGTAAATGTAACCATGTTGCAAAATTAATACTTATGCAATATGATTGCAAATAAAATGAATAAAAATTAGACCACGGATTTAAAAGATTTACACAGATAGATATAAAAAATCTGTGTAAATCTTTTGAATCCCAATATCCATTGTGGGTTCATCTGTGGTCTAATAATTGTTCTCCTAAAACGGATAACCCACCGCAATATTTAACACTAAATTTTCACTACGCCAATTGGCATCTTTTAGGTTAAAATCTTTCAAAACCCAACGGTTATCTTCGGGTAAATAGGGCTTACGAACAGGCGTTGCCAAATCAAAACGAAGCACTAAATAACTGAAATCTAAACGCAAACCAATGCCTGTGCCAATAGCGATTTGTTTATAGAAATCTGAACCAAAAACGCTGCCTTCACCATAATCAAAATCACTTTTTTGCATCCAAACGTTACCTGCATCAATGAAGAATGCTCCGTAGATATACTTATTAAACTTCGCTCTTAATTCAGTATTCAATTCCAATTTTATGTCTCCCGTTTGACTTCCCAGAAAGGCATTGCCAATACTACCAGTTGAAAAATAACTTCCTGGTCCAATAGTTCGAGCCGCAAAAGCCCTAATACTATTATTTCCTCCCGCAGAATATTGTTTTACGAATGGAAGCGTTGAGGAATTACCATAAGGCAATCCATAGCCAATTACCAAACGATTAGCAATTTTTAGGCTTTTATTTAATGAATATAAGTACCTAAAATCCGCATCAAGTCGGGCGTATTGAGCGATTGTAACACCAAATAATGAGTTGGCAGAATCTTTCCGTGCAGGTCCAATTTTCGATAATAGACTGGCTAAATTTCCCGCTATTTCAAAGCCTCCCGTAAACGAAAATTGATGCTTACTATTAGGTTTTGGCGTTTCGGTGTAGGCTATTGTATAACCAGAACTCATGATAATCTTGTTATCTAAAATTTGGTCTAAAATATTAGGATTGTTACTTCTGAAAATATCTTCAATAAATTCGAGAGAAACGTTTTCAGCTTTAACTAAATTGATAGAAATAGGCGTAAATGAGTGTTCTAAATTATTATTTTGCTTCCAAGCATAACCCATTGTTGCTTTCAAAGAAGTTAAATCATACAATCCGCCTCGACTTATAACTTCATATCCAACGCCAATATTTGTTTTGGGTAATGCCTGATTTGTGACAGGGTTCATCTTATAAAAAGGAATTACAAACCGTGGAATCGTAAGCACTGCATCAACGGAATATTTAGTAGAATTAACCGCCCCGAGCGTAGAACTCACCCCGCCAACTTGAAAATCAAAACCTACCACACCTGTTATTTTCAAAGATTCAGCCCCGCCAAAGGTATTTTTATTGAGCCAAGCGAGACTTAAATTTGTTCCCGTAAAATTGTTAGATTTCGTACTGGCATTGACATCCAATAAAATAGACTTTGCCTTCAATGGAGTCAAATAATAATAAACATCTAAAAGTGCAGAATCTGACCGTGGGACTAAATTAAAGGTATTTTTTACGAATTTAAAATTTCCGTTTAAGTTAATTAACCGTGAAAGTGAGATGTCTTGAATATTATTGCTGTATCGAACGCCCCTTCTGAAACCGATTGCCTGAGCGAAAATTTTGGGTTTAAAAGTGTTCGTTCTGTCATTCACTTTTATACCTTCAAAAACTACCTCCGAACCTTTGTCATTTATGGTATCGCCCAACATAATTTCACCGTAATTCGCCAACACATGAACATCTCGAATTTGATAAACTTTTCGATTAACTTGTGAGGTTGAAGGCTTGATTTTTAAGGTTAAATTTACCTTATGATTTCCAATCGAAGAATCCGCTTCGATAAGGATAAAATCGGGTTGAAAATAGTAATGTCCCCTCCGTTTCAAGACATTATTAATTCTTTCTCGTTCGCCCGAAATAAGCTCAAAACGATAAGGTGAGCCTGTTTTTAAGAAAGAAATTTGATTTTTTCCTCCGTACGCCTTTCCTAAAATGGCAGTATCTTGGGGGGCAATATTGATGCTATCTATGAAATATCTTTGGTGTAAAGTGGTGGTATAAATTGCCGTGGATTTGCGATTTTTTTCGGATAATTCACCCGAAGCAAACGAGCGAAAATATCCCTCATTATTCAATAAAAAACCAATTTGTTTGGCATTGGCAGCCGTCACACTTTTACTGGCTAAAACAGGTGGTTCGCCAAACCTTTTTCTGAAAAAACTCTTAAAACCTTTGTTTCCTTTGGGTTCGCCAAAAAGGTAGTAAAACCAGAGTTTATAAGGAAATCCTAAAATTGTAGAGTTCGGTTTAGGCTTTACAAAATCCGTCAAAAGTGTCTCCACATTCTTGATTTCAGTCTTGACAATCCCAGAATCCGCCACAACTTTCACCTTTGCCCCCACATACAAACTCTCTCCCGCAGGCAACTTCTTAGTAACCGAACAACTACTAAAAAACATCGCCAGAACAAGTAATTTATGGCACGCAGATAACGCAGATGCTTTGCAACGCAGATTTTCGCAGATTTTTATTGTGTATGTCATTATCACTCTCCTTTTCTTATTTCTCAATTGTAATACAAATTATATTTCTTACCAGTAGCTTATTATTGTGTAACCTTTAAATGTTTACACAAAAAAAAATCCTCTTAAATCTGCGTTGCCGAAGGCATCTGCGTCATCTGCGTTCCAGCATCTTTGTCCCAACATCATTTCTTCTTAGCAAAGATTTCTTTGAATGTTCCGTAATCCATTGTCACCGTGAAACCAACGCCTGTTTCTACGATAAATCCTTCCAAAACCGATTGAAACTGATTTTTTCGGAAGGCTTTGAATACGTATCTGCCATCGCTCGTCAATTTATAATTCACCGTCACATTATCAAAAACTTCGGAAGGATTTCGGGTAATTTTTGAGGTATTTTCTAATTCAAAATTTCGCCCAACTTTAACCTCAATTTTATCATTGAAAAAGCCTTTCGATAAACCCAAACTTAGGTCAGTTCGTTTGGCAGTTTCTCCATTAAAATAGTCTTGGGAGGATGATAAATTCACGTCCAAATTCACGCCTTTTATCAAATCAGAAGCCAATTGGTCTAATTGATTTGATAATAATTTACTCACACTTTGTCGTGCAATTGCCTCTGCATTCACACCACCGCCACTATTTGAAAAGAAATCAGACGATTTATCCGAGAAAAAACGATTTAAAATTAGCAAAGCAAAAACCTGTTTATCAATATTGGATTTATCGCCATTTGCAGAGCCATCATTCAATGCTGTCAGTTTATCGCCAACATTCTTAATCACATCTTGAGAAACCGTTAAATTTTGTTCTTTCGACACCTCAATTTTGAAAGATGGTGCTGGTTTTGACAACTTCCCTTCCATCGTTAAAAGCACATCAAAATTCATCTTTTGGCGGTAAATATCTTGATTGCTGTTGGTTTCGTTGGTCATTAAATCCAGCGGTGCAGTGCTTGTTCTATAAATGGCAGTAATGTTCACATCAGCATTCGTAGGGTCGCCCGTCCAGATGATGCTACTGCCTTTTTGAATCAAAAATTGCCGTTTCAGCACCTCATACGTCAAGCCGTAATTGCCTTCTGTTAAGTCATAAGTTCCAAAAATAAAAGACTGCCCGTTGGCATTTACACCCGCATTAAGCCTTGCATTGCCCTTTACCACCAAATTGTCGCCATTAATTTCATCCACTACAATCGTCAATTCCGATTTATCATCCGCCACAATATCAAGGGCAATTTCAGAGACGAAGGTGTTCACAAATATATCAGCGTTTGTGGAGTCTTTTTTGATAGAATCTTTCGGTGGATTCTTCCGATTTACGAAAACTACCACGCCTTCGCTACTACTAATATCATCCAA
>JAYUIP010000837.1:0-1418 GCA_043765945.1 Arcicella sp. | reverse complement strand
CCACAGATTGTACGGATTCGACAGATTTTCACGGATTTTTTAATATTTATCCGTGAAAATCCTCCCAATCCGTAAAATCTGTGGTCTAATTTTCTATCGATAAATCAATGTCCAACCCGAACATCCATATCTTCCAGAGCCACACCTTTCATTTCAGGCATCATAAACCAAACGTATAATAATTGGCAAATCATCATGATTGCGAAGAAAACAAAGATGGGCGTTCCGCCGAATTTACCCGCAAAATAGGGGAAAACGTTGGTAATTATTGCCGCAAAAACCCAGTGCGTCAAACTCCCAAAGGCTTGTCCCGAAGCACGAACTTCATTTGGGAAAATCTCTGAAATAAATACCCAAATAACGGTACCTTGTCCGATGGCGTGGGCAGCAATGAAGGCAAAGACAAAAAAGGTCATTCCATCGAATTGTTCTGCATAAAATGCTCTGGCAATTAATGATAAGGAGATAATATAACCAAATGATCCAATGAACATTAACGTTTTTCTGCCTAATTTATCAATCAAAGTAACGCCTAACATTGTGAATATGAGGTTAGTAAGCCCAATGCCAACCGAAGAAAGTAAGGCACTTGATTTAGCCAATCCTGCCATTTCAAAAACTCTTGGAGCGTAATAAATAATAGCGTTTATGCCTGAAACTTGGTTGAAAAATGCGATTAAGAAAGCCAATAAAATGGGCGTTACATATTGTTTCGAGAAGAAATTTACCTCTCCCATTTTCACATTATTTGATTGAGAATTCAGAATAGATGTTAAGGTTTTATCGGCAGAATCTGGGTCAATTTCGTTTAACACAGCTTTTGCGGATTTAATATCATTTTTTTGAAGAATCAACCACCTTGGACTTTCTGAAATTAATAAAGTTAAGGCTGTGAAAATTAAAGAAGGAATTCCAACAATTCCTAACATCCAACGCCAATCACTTTCGCCTCCCATTTGTTGAAATAAGTAATTAGAAACATAAGCAATCATGATTCCGAAAACGATGTTGAATTGGAACAAAGCCACGAGAAATCCACGACTCTTGGCAGGGGCAATTTCGGAAATATACAAAGGCGAGACCACCGATGAAGCACCAATGCAAAGTCCACCGATGAAACGGAATAGCATAAACGTATAAACATCTTGGGCAACGGCTGAGCCAATTGCGGAGATAAAAAACAAAGTTCCAAGCCAAAACAAGGCTTTCTTACGCCCTAATTTATCGGCATACCAACCCCCAAAAGCCGCTCCAAAAACGGTTCCGTAAAGAGCAATGGCAATCGCTAAACCGTGCATAGCATCACTCAATGACCAGAGTGCTTGAATTTTTTGTTCAGCACCCGAGATTACTGCGGTATCTAAACCGAATAAAAAGCCACTTAATGCAACGGTTAATGACCAGAGGAGAAGTTTTTT
>JAYUIP010000836.1:0-1419 GCA_043765945.1 Arcicella sp. | reverse complement strand
TATTTTGTTGTTCCAATTATCTCATCTTTGATTGTAATACATTGATTATCAGCAATAAACGTTCTTTTATGAATGATTCCGTGACGTTTATAACCATTGTGCGAGGCAACGATTTCACGTTCATTTTCGGATAAAATAGTTGTTTTTGCTCTTCGTCCAACCCTAAAACTTGACCACATTTCTGATTGTTCAAAGTCGTCAATCTGAACGGTATTGTGAGCCGAGGTTGAACGCTCATATTGCCTGATTTTATTGTTTTCGTAAGTAGAAGTTCCAGTATCTACAATGAATGGTTTTTGATTAACGTAAAGTACAAAACTCAACGTCCCAGCATGAGCGTGACCAGGCTGATAGTCAGCGGTAATATTGCCCACATCAACCAATAATTCGTAATCACTTTTATCAAATTTTCGATACCCACTTTGTGATAATTCAATCTCTGAACCCTTGATATTCAATTGGTTAGCGTAATAAAAAAGTTGCTCTGTGGTTGGTGCAATGTTTCTGGCAGCATCATTAACTAAGGGAATATCACCGTTTTTGAAGGTAATGATTTGGAGAAAATTACACATTTTTTGAGTGTAAATAGTTAGTATATATTCCTCAGTTCCCTCCTTCGTTGGGATGACATCTTTTGCATTATTTCTTACCAAATTCAAACAATCTAATATCCTAAAAAGCATAATTTGATGATACATCGGTGAGCGTTCAAAATGCCCTCCATCGTCTAAAAATTGTTCTAATAATTCAGTTTTTAGGATTTTATTTGCCGTTTTAAATAATTGATTATTTCTAAAATAATAGGCTCCAAAAAGTAAAGAAAAAGCGTTTTCAAGTAAATGATTCCCCATCAAATGATATTCTAAATTATCCAATAATCTAAGGTATTGAGCCATCAAAAATCCATCAATTTCTGGGTTTTGGATTTGATATTTATTCAGAAATTTTATCCAATTAATGTTTCTTAACGAAGTCGGATAAGGTTCTAAACCCGTTTTGAGGTTTGGGTATTTCATATACTCACGCATGAGAGAAACTCCCTGCGTTTGCGTAAGATCTTCTTGATTCAAAAATTCAAAATAATTAAGATTATACGCCCACAATTTGCCAAAAGTCTTTTCATCATTCCAATGGATTTGATTAGGTTTAAAAACTTGCGATTGATTCAAAAATTGAAAACGGTTTTCTTCTGGAAAATAGCTCTGGTTGCTTGGAATTGAAGGTTTTAAGATGATTAAATAACTTTGTGTTGGGATAAATTTTGGATATTTAAAGCCAATAATGTTTCTAAATATTGCTCTGATTTTATAAAAAATTCGATAATAGATTTGGATTGGGCGTAGGTGGATTATGGTATGGAAATATAAGAGGACGATTTTCATACGGCTAATTAAAAAGGGCATCCATCGTTAAACTATT
>JAYUIP010000835.1:0-12167 GCA_043765945.1 Arcicella sp. | reverse complement strand
TTGTTCTGTAAATCCTCCCTCTTCAAATGTGGTGCGGTCGGGCAACCATTGATGATGAAAACGGAAAGCGTCAACTCCTTGCTGCATCGTCATTCCATGTTCAATTACATTCAAAAATACTTGAAAAACGGAGGTAATAATCGTTGAACCGCCTGGTGTTCCCAAAATCATTTTCAATTTACCGTTTTCTTCCACAATCGTTGGAGTCATGGACGAAAGCATCCTTTTATTAGGGGCAATCGCATTGGCTTCATTTCCAATTAAACCATAAGAGTTTGGTACGCCTGGTTTTATTGAAAAATCATCCATTTCGTCATTCAGTAAAAATCCTGCACCGTCTACAACTACTTTACTCCCATAAGAATTATTTAAAGTTGTAGTAATTGAAACCGCATTCCCTTCTTTATCCACAAAAGAGGAATGCGTTGTTTCCATACTTTCATACCCCGCAATCTTTCCAGCCTTGACATTTTCGCTTAAAGTTGCTTGTGAAAATTGGAAATCTTCCCAACGTTTTTTAAGAAAATCTTGGCTTAAAAGCTCTTTTTGAGGTACTTTCACAAAATCTGGATCACCCAACCAAGTGGAACGGTCGGCAAAAACACGACGTTCCGCTTCAATCATTACTTGCGTAGTTGAATCAGTATGCCAACCCCACTTTTTGAGTGGATAAGGTTCAACGTATTTCAACAATTGCACCAAAGCAATTCCTCCGCTCGATGGTGGTGGCATTGAAATTACCTTCAAATTCTTATAACTCTCAACGATTGGTTCACGCCATGTAGCTTTATAATTATCTAAATCTTTTTGCGTAATGATCCCTCCCCCCCTTTTCATTTCATCCAACAACAACTTGGCAGTTTCCCCTTCATAAAACCCTTTTCTGCCTTCCGTTTGGATTCTACGAAGCACTTTCGCTAAGTCTTTTTGGATTAATAATTCGCCTTCTTGCCAAGTAATTGTGTCAGGTTTTATGAAATAATTTTTATTGGGATTATACTTTACGAAGTCTGATTTTGTTCTATTTAATCCTCTAACTTCACGTAGGGTTAATTTCACGCCGTTCTCGGCTAAATCAACAGCGGGTTGCAAAATCTGTTGCCACGTCAATTTCCCGAATCGTTTATGAGCTTGTTCCAAACCATCAACCGAACCTGGCGTTCCACTGGCAGTGTGACCGTACCAACTCAATTGACCTGGTTTTACTTCTCCTTTTTCATCCAAATACATATCACGTGTGGCAGTTTCGGGAGCTTTTTCACGGTAATCGAGGGTATATGATTTGCCATCTTTGTCTCGATAAACTAAAAATCCTCCACCACCAATATTTCCAGCGGCTGGATGCACAACCGCCAACGCAAATTGTGTGGCAACGGCAGCATCAATGGCATTTCCACCCATTTTCAGAATATCTACGCCCACTTGCGAGGCGGCAGGATGCGTGGCAGCAACCATGCCATTTTTTCCATAAACCGAAGGCTTCGTACCCGCAAAAGGTGAAGCAAGCGGGTCTTCATTTGAGAATTGATAAAAACCAAGATTGTCACTTGGCTTATTGCCCGAGGTGCTTTGAGAGGCTTGTTGAGTGGTTTTACAAGAACTTATTGTAAAATATAATCCAATCGTGAACAGTATGGTAACTTTGGAGGATAGTAATTTCATGTGATTAAGTTTTTATTTTGAAATTACGGAAAGGAATTTGATTAAGCAAATTGTGTTGTTAGGTGTCACAGAGTCGCACAGAGTTTTTTACAAAGTTTCACTAAAAAATACTTAGTGAGACTCTATGAAAACTTTGCGAAACTTTGTGTCCAAAACTAACTAAAACCCTAAAATCCCTTGATTCTTCAAATTAATATTCCCTTGCATTATCAAATTCAAAGGCTTAGTTTTGACAGCATCAATCTGAATGGTATGACCAGGTTTTACAATCATTGAGTGATATTTTTGAGGAAAACAATCACAATCCCAACTCTCAGTTCTTTGCCAATTACCTGATTGTAAACTATTTACATTGAAATTTTGAGCTAATTTTGGAACTGAAACTTTTAAAAATGAATTTTGATTTATGGCATTTACCCAAAGATTTGCCGCTGAAACTAAGCCCTGATTTCCAAAATGCAAACCATCTGGACGCTCACTAATCGGATTTCCAGCATTATTATCCGTTATCACATCCAAATCTGGTCCTTGAAAATTATTGGGTAATGACTGCATGAAAGCCTGTGCGTTTCTTGCTTCAAATTTAAGCGGAAAAGGTTGCGGATATTGACCGTGGTCGAGTAGATAAGAATCCGTGGCAATCATCCAAGCCAAATTTGGAATTCTACTATCTACCCTACTTTGAGCAATGTAACCTTGCATCCAAGTCTGAATTTCTGCCTGAGAATCGTTCCGCTCATTCACGCCATGCAAACACAAAACGCCTCTGATTCCCGTTAAAGGAAGATATAATTGCAAAACATTTTTCAAATTAATGTAAGGCATTCTGATGGCAGATTTTACGAAACCATGGTCGAACAAAATCCCTTGTGATGCCTTAAACCAGTGTTCACTTTTCGTCCCACCAAAGGCAGTTCCGTATAGCATAATTGGAACATTAAGTTTACGAGTTAAAGAATCTCCAACGATGCTCCAAAACCACGGGAGGGGGCAAAATGGAGCAATTCCAGCAGTTTTTGTAACCCTTGAAAATGTTAAAACAGGTAGAAATTGAGCATCGCCCGTCTTCAAATAACTACACCAAAGTGAATCAGAACTTGTGGCGGGTTGATACGGAATTATGCCATTACAACTCGGTTCTTTTCCCACGGCAATACAACTCACACGGTCGTCGGTTGCATCTGGACCCGTTTGTCCATAAGCCCCCCCTTGTGCATTGGAGTGTCCAACGTACATGAAAACCTCCCCAATTCCAACTCTTTGAACGATTAAAGTGTCAATAACTATGACATCATTTTTTATGGCTCGCATTTGCAGGTTATACCACCCACCTTTCACTGCAATCGTTCCTGAAAAGAAATTTACGGGATTTAGTTGAACAATTTGCCAAGGAGTTGCTACGACGGTATCTAATCTTGCTTGTTCAGTTCGAGGAACTAAACGAGCCTCAATTCTATCAACCCGATTTTTTATGCGACCCGCAATATTCAAACTTGCTTGATTGGCATTATTTCGTTGAATAACTGCCCGAGACACAGGAAAAGCTAAGGAGATTTGTCCGTAGGATAGGAAATTGGACATTGACATCAAAACCAAACCCAAAAATATTTTTTGAGTAGTTGATTTTTTTGAAAAATATTGCTCCATTTTTTTTGGGCAATATTCTTTCAGGGCGTGCAAAGCAAGCTCAATCGTTTTCATGCAAGAAGTTGTTATAGATTATTGTGAAGAACCCGCAAAATATTGCAAATCAAAACGAAGAACAGAAGAATTTTATGAGTATTTACCAAACTTAAATTTGGAAAAAAATTAAATACTCTGCAATAAATTAAGATATAAATTGAATACTTCTTTACTCACATTGAAATTTACAAATACACCTATTTTTTGAAAATAAACAACAGAAATTCAAGCCAAGTCATGAACTTAACATCCCAAATTTGCATAAAAATTTGGTTGAATATTATTGAAAATATGGAGAAATTAGTCTATTAAAAGACAATGAAAATATTGAAATAATGGATAATTGCTATAAAAGTAGTTGGTGATAATTTTATATATTTAATGCAATTAAAAATAAAATAAAGCATTCAATTTTAATAGGTGGCTAAATTTAACTGGTATGTTAGCTTCGATTTCAATAAAATGAGGTTCTTAATAATCAAGTTTTATCACTTATTTTATTATAACAAATTTACCTAAACTAAACACCCATCTGACATATTGGTAAGTATTAATTATATTCGTAGAAATTATCTTTCTGTGGTCGTGAAAAATCTTGTTAGCGTCTTTAATATACTTATTTATTTACTAATTTTCTCACATTCAAAAGGGCAAATCGGTGGTAATAATAGTTTCACTTTTTTAAATATTCCTGCTAACCCAACAATTTCTGCATTGGGCGGAATCAATATTTCCAAAACGCAACGTGACCCAAACGCATTTCTTCAAAACCCTGCCTTGCTGGATACTTCTGCAAATAATCTTTTGGCAGTTAATTTTCTTCCTTATTTAGGCGGAGTAAAATATTCGTCGGTCGCTTTTGTAAAATCTTTCAAAAAACAACCTTTTGGCATTGCCATACAAAATATTAGTTACGGAGATTTTCAACAAACCGACGCTACTGGAAATATTTTAGGAAAATTCTCTGCTAATGATGTGGCAATAACGCTCTCACACGCTCGCAAGCAAGGAAATATTACGTTTGGAGGAAATCTAAAATTCGTAAATTCTGTTATTGAAAATTACACAGCCTCTGCAATTTTCCTTGATTTTGGCGGAGTTTTCAAACATCCAAAACATGATTTAGCGTATGGAATAGTGGTGAAAAATTTAGGGATTAGGTTAAAGAATTTTACCCCAAACGATAATTCAGATTTGCCGTTGGATGTACAAATGGGTGTGACTTTTAAACCAAAATATATGCCAATTCGTTTCTCTTTTACGGCTCACCATCTTTATAAATACGACATTACATATTTGGATAAAACCATCATCAAAAAGGATTTGAGTGGTAATTTCGTTGAAAATAAGGTAAATCCAATTGATAATTTAGGTCGTCATTTTATTGCAGGTGCAGAGTTATTATTGAGTAAAAATTTTAACATTCTTTTCGGTTACAACCATCTAAGAAATCAAGAATTAAGCCAACAAAATGCGGGCGGATTCTCTGGATTTTCAGTCGGATTCTTGTTCAAAACTAAAATTATTGACCTCTCTTATTCCTATTCGGGATATAACACGGCGGGAAATTTGAATAGTTTTGGCTTAGTTTGTAATTTAGGAAAAATTATCAAGTAAATTTGTTCGTTTCGTATTAAATTATTCACATGACCATCAACTTAGATTCGCTTACCCCAAAACAAATTGTCGCTGAACTCGACAAATACATTATCGGGCAGAATGATGCCAAGAAAAATGTTGCTATTGCCCTTCGAAATCGTTGGAGACGTATGAACGCCCCCGAAGAAATGCAAAAAGAAATTACACCGAACAACATATTAATGATTGGTTCTACGGGCGTTGGAAAAACTGAAATCGCTCGTCGTTTGGCAAAATTAGCAGATGCTCCATTTACGAAAGTTGAGGCTTCTAAATTTACAGAGGTCGGATACGTCGGTCGTGATGTGGAATCAATGGTTCGTGACCTGGTAGAATCGTCCGTTCATTTGGTGCAATCCACTCGTAAAGAAGCAGTTAAGGATAAAGCATTAGAAATTGTTGAAGAGATAATTTTGGAAGCTCTTGTGCCTGCAATGGGCAAAACTGGCAAGAAGAAGAAAGGAAAAGAAGTTGGTTTCGAGAATAATGTGCCAGAAACTGATGAAGAATTGAATCAAAAAACCCGTGATTTATTCCGTGAAAAGTTAAGAAAAGGCGAATTAGAAAATAAGCGAATTGAGATTGACGTTCGTGCTGGTAATGGACCTGGAATCAGTGTAATGGGTGGACCAATTGACGAAATGTCAATGATGAATATTCAAGAAATGATTGGCGGAATGTTGCCTAAACGTGAGAAAAAACGTAAAATGTTTATTTCCGATGCTCGTAAAGTTTTGTTAGAAGAAGAATCGGCAAAGTTAATTGACATGGACGAGGTGAAGGAAGAAGCAATAAGAAAAGCCGAAAACTTAGGGATTATTTTCATTGACGAAATTGATAAAATTGCCAATTCAAGAGGTTCAAATGGTGGCGGTGCGGATGTGAGTCGTGAAGGTGTTCAACGTGATTTATTGCCGATTGTGGAAGGTTCGAGTGTGAATACAAAATATGGCGTAATTAATACAGACCACGTCTTATTTATTGCCGCAGGAGCATTTCACGTTTCAAAACCAAGTGATTTGATTCCTGAATTACAAGGACGTTTTCCTATCAGAGTTGAGCTACAAAGTTTAAAAGAAGAAGATTTTTACAGAATCTTGAAAGAGCCAAAAAGTGCCTTGACACGTCAATATGAAGCATTATTATCTTCGGAAGGCGTTGAATTGAGTTTTGATGATGAATCATTAGCCGAAATTGCTCGCATTGCTTTTGCCGTAAATTCAGAGGTTGAAAACATTGGTGCCAGGCGTTTACAAACCGTAATGTCGCATTTATTAAACGATATTATGTACGACATTCCAGACTTAATAAAGCCTGATACGAAGGTAAATATCACAAAAGAATTAGTAATTGAAAGACTTGGAGGTATGGTTAAAAACCGTGATTTGAGTCAGTATATTTTGTAGAATGTTTACAGTTTTAGAATTGCCAATTCTCGAAGAATTGGCAATTCTCATTAATTCAAATTCTTTTCCTATTTCTTTCAAAAGCCCTCAAATCATCTATTTTAAGCATCTCCTTTGAAATAGTATTTTCAAAATGCCCTTTTCTCCCGCTTCGAGCCACACCAAAACCGCATCCAACGTCTTTCAAAGCATTATTTACTGAATTTTTGATGGTCATTGAATTCCCTTTTTGAGACGTTAATCCGTAGTTTCCAGATAATCCAAAATTATTTTCCGCAGTGACTATTGTGTTCAACGGAACTGAAATCCCAATAAAACCCAAACTTCCTTCTTTGATGAAATTGGAATTCATAATAGACAAATTTGTAGGCTTTGGGTCGTTTGAATTATTACTTAAAAGATAGACCGAACTGTTCGTATTATTCTCAAAAATACTATTTTCAATCGTGACTTTCTTGTTTTCTCCCCATTGCCAATAACCATATTTTAAGTCTAAGAAGGTATTGTAACTTATCAAAACATTGTTATTTCGACCAAAATCAGTGATTGCTGTTTCACCGTTTGAGAATAAACAATGGGCAATTTTAGTATTTGCGGAAGTGGAACTTGAATAAATAAAAATGCCATTTGTCATATCAGAAAAAGCACAATAACTCATTTCTAATTTATCCCCAAAGAAGCTAATTCCATTCCAAGCTGTCTGTCCAGAAGTAATATTTTCAGAAAATAATCGGACGATATTTGTAGCTGTACCTTTAATTACTAATGCCCCTTGAACGCTGATTCGGGCTTTATCAGCAATGCTAATTCTTGTTCCTTCTTTTATCGTTAAAGTAGTTCCTTTTGGCACGACAACGTTCCCTTTCATTTGCATATATCCACTCCATTCCTCATCTTTTGTAATTGAATAATCGCTTGTTCCAACAACCGTCACGGCTGAGCTATTGATTCTTACTGAGATTTTTATTGGATTTCTTACGATATTATCTATCGTAGGAATTAACATAATATTGGCAGAATTATCTCCAATATTTAAGAAAAGAGGCTCAATTGAGAATTTCAAGCTATCTTTTTTAGTAATTGTTCCAGAAACCCTACTTAATTTCAACCAACTTTTATCCGTAGTAGCTATCCATGAAATATTACCATCTCCGACTTTATCAAAAACCAAATTGCCTTTTTTCATATCAGCAAAAGTATTAATATTTCCCAAATTGATTCCCGTTGAATCAACAACAATTCGAGTTGGTTCTGGTTCTTTTTGCTTACAATTTGAAAGTAATCCAAACGTAATAATTAGCAAGTAAGCATATCTTCTCATGATTTGTGTGTTTTTGTTTTGTATTTAAAAAAGTATGCCACAAAAAAGGGTTTGTAAAATAATGACTTATTTTACAAACCCTTTCAAATATTTAGGAGCAAAGATTATTTACCCCTTTCGTTATAAATATTTTGCAATTTCATTCCTACGAATCCTGCCGCAGCAAATAATAAAATGTAAAATACCCAAGCTAAAACTGTTCCTGACATGATTGTATGTTTTTGTTTTGAAAAATCTTAATTCTTTGACAAAGATAATAACACTAATATTAAAACGCAGTTCAAATTCAAAAAAAATGACGTTTCCTTAATTAAATTCAATTTTTGATTAATTTTTCAATAATTTTGAACTCAACATAAATACTTTCAGATGATAGCTTTGAATACAGTTTACAGACATGAATTTTCTTTCTCACAAGACGATGTAATTCTTTTCGCCAAAGTTTCGGGCGACAATAATCCGCTTCATTTAGATGCAGATTTTGCGGCAACTACCGTTTTCAAAAAACCAATTATTCACGGAGCTTTGGCTTCAAGCGTTTTCTCTAAAATTATGGGGACAGAATTCCCTGGTTTTGGAAGTGTTTATATGAAGCAAATTTCTGAATATAAGCGTCCAATGTTCGTTGATACTGAATATGAGGCTGTTTTTACAGTTATGTCCATTAATTCAGAAAAACATTCAGCTGAAATTTCGACGGAAATATTTGATGTTCAAACGGGTAAAAAAACGACTGAGGGAATGGCAGTGATACTGAATAAAGAGGAGTTTTGAAGAAAATAAGCAGTAAAAGTAGGCAATTGGCAAATAGCAAAATTGAAAATATGTTATCTAAATAAGCCAATTAATATTTTTAGCAAACTGCCTACTAAAAACTGCCTACTACCTACTTCAAAAATCAATAAGCCATCATAAATTCTCCCAAATTGATTTCCGTCTCAAGGTTCATTTTTTTACGTAATCTGTATCGTTTCAATTCAACACTTCGGTTGGTAATGTTAAGCAATTGAGCTATCTCTTTGGTAGATAAATTCATCCGTAGATATGCTGCTAATTTAACGTCGCTTGGCGTTAAATTAGGATAATTCATGAGGAGTTTTTTGATAAATTCTTCATGAACTTGATTAAAATTATTTTCAAAAACTTGCCAATCTTGTTCGGTGGAAATATTACTATCCACTAAATACAAAACCTGATTAAAATTCGTATTTGCGTTACGAGTTTCGGGTTCAGTTTTAATTTTTGAAAGTCCTTTTTTTATCGTTAATAACAATTCATTCTTCTTAATAACCGCCATCGTGGAATTGGCAAGTTCTTCGGATTTACTGATTATACTCTTCTCTAATTGTTCATTTCTAAGTTGTATAATCTCGGCTGAATTGATTTCAGCCTGTCTTTCTAACTTCTTCTCTAATTTTTCCCTGATTTGATTTTGTTTAATTCTTAATCTTTTTAAATGTAATTGATAAGATAAAAATCCAACCCAAATTAAGATAAAAAGATAGAACAAACGACTCCAAATGTTCCAATACCAAGGTTGTTTTATTTCAAAAGTAAGCGTAGTTTCAGTTAGATTTAAGTCAGATTTTACGTGAAAAACGTACGTATTTGGGGGGAGATTATTGAATTCTTTTTGGGTAATATTTTGAAAATTACTCCAATTTTTTGAAGCATTTTCTAATAGATAACTGTAATTTACTACTCTTCCATAATTGGGTGTTGCGAAACTAATTGTTAAGTTATTTTGGTCGTAATCGAACACTAAATTGGGTTGAAATTCTTGCTTCCTAAAAGATAGATTTAATTCAGAAAAATCTTGAATTGTTATGCCACGAACCGATGGTTTATCAATATTTTTGAGAGGCGTTTGTGAAATTATTTGCTTGGGTAAAAGCACAAATCCATTTTCTGTGCAAATCAGAAAATTCTCATCATCAATTTGAACAATATTTTCATAATCATCAACCCATTGATTTTTTTTAATGGGTATTATTCTTTCCTTTCCCGCTGAATTTATGAAACTCAATCCGCCATCATTTTTCAGTATAAAATATTCTTTCGAAGAAACATTATTCTTTAAAACTGGAAATATTTTGCGTACATCTTGATGATTTAAAGATTTTTGAAATTCATTTGAGGGAATAAATTTTTGGGATGTGAGGTTGTATTTCAGAATCCCTTTTACGGTTTTTGCACAGATTTGTTCATCAAGTTTAAATAAAACTGCATTTAAAAAGAAGGGAGCATTAAAATTTTTCTGTTTAATTATTTTGCGATAATCTTTAGATAAATGTAACTTAATCACCTCATTTGAGGCTTTATTGACCCAAATATTTCCTAATTCATCTTCTTCTATTCTTCTTATTGGTGCTGATAATCCTACAATTTCATGGGAAAATTGCCATTTATCTTTTATCCCTTTTTTGTAAATACATAAATTGGTATAAGTGCCTTGTATCAAAATATTTGGGTTGCTTTTCAACTTTTTAATTAAATAACCACCCGTTATTCTCGAAATAAGATTTGCTTGATTATTTTCAATTATAAATGTGCCATTATTATGCCCGCAAAGCAATTGATTATCAATAATTTCCAAATCCCAAACTTGTCCTTGGGTGTTAGGAATTAGTTGAAAGTTGGCTTGTTTTTGGGATAAACTACTATAAAAAACGCCTTGATTTGTGCCTAAATAAATATTTCCCTGATGAATTGCTACGTCGTAAACCGTTCCCAATTTTCCTTCCAAATCATTGAAATATTTTAAGGGCGAACTCAACATAATTAAATCAATACCTTTATCCATACCAACCCACAAATTTCCATCAACATCTTTTGAAAGCGACAAAACTGTATTATTCTGCAACCCATTTTTTGTATTAAAATGCTCCAAAATTTCTCCTTTTTGGCTGGTAATAATTACGCCATCTAAAATTGTTCCAAAGGCATAAAGGTTATTTCCAAGATATAAACCCTTGTTCAATTGATTTTGAGAAATGAAATTATTGGTTTGTTTATTTAACGCTCTAAAATTTTGAAAATCATAGATGTAAATTCCCTTATTTGTTCCAATTAGTAATTCATTTTCTTGATATGGTAAAATCGTATTGATAGATTGATTACCCAAAAATTCACTTCCTTTTATCAAGACAAATTGTTCTTTTACTGTTTTATCCAAATTTAATTCATACAATCCATTATCAATTACTTCCACAAAAAACCTATTTCTTACCTCATGCACAAACAAAATTGTCCCTGGATTATTGAGCCTGACGACTTGATTATTTTCTGGTTTATAGAGATAAATAAATCCAAAAGATTGAAAAATTACACCTTTTGGTATAATTAAAATATTCCAAATTTCTTCATTTTGAAAACTTTTATCGGGTACTAATTTTTTAAGAGATTGATAAATTAATGTTCCTTTTTCATTGGGTAACCAAAACCCGAATTCGCCCAGACCTCCCGTATAAATTTTTCCTTTTTTATCAATTACTACCGAGCGAACTTTTTGTTTTTGTGGTAATTCATAGACCTTCCATTCCGAGCCATCGTATTCTAATAGTCCTTTTGAATTGGCAAAATACATGAATTTTGTAACGTTATCTTGACTAATATTCCAGTTCTGATATTGAGCATTATAGACCTGTTTTGTGTGATTTATTATTTCAGGTTTACAGATAGCTTGTAGATTTTGTCCATGAATATTATACGTACAACTTTGCATAAAAAGTAGTAGAAAAGTCATGAAATATTTGTAAAATCTAAAATTCACAGATTAATAGTTTTAGTCCAAATGAAATTTGAGCAAAATCAATAAAAAATTTACTTGATGTAGCGTAAAAGTACCACAATTATTAAGAAATAGCATTTTTGATGTAGTAATGATGTAGGATAATTTTAGGAAAGACAATAACCACATAGTTAAATTTGTATCATAAAATTAAATAAATTGTTAGAATAGTTATAAATTTAATAATACCTCAAAGCCTGTAACCAAAAATGTCATGTGTGAACTTATGCAAAAAAATAGGCTTATTATTCTGTTAGTATTTTTAATTTCCTTGAAAAGTTTTGGGCAACATTCTCAAATAAATACTGAAAAATTTAACCCAATTTCTGAAAAAAGTGAATATTTAGAAACCGTCCAAAGAGCAACGTTTAAATACTTTTGGGATTTTGCTCACCCAATTTCGGGCATGGCGGCAGAACGAACTGCAACACCAAATATCGTAACTTCGGGTGGGACAGGTTTTGGGATTATGACCATAATTGTCGCCTCAAATCGTGGTTGGATTACGAGAAAAGAGGCGGTAAAACACCTAATAAAAATGACCATTTTTTTGGGTAGAGCCGACCGATTCCACGGGGTCTGGTCACATTGGATGGACGGTCGAACTGGTAAAGTTGTACCATTTGGAGAAAAAGACAATGGTGGCGATTTGGTTGAAACATCTTAT
>JAYUIP010000834.1:0-1419 GCA_043765945.1 Arcicella sp. | reverse complement strand
AAATGCACTCGCCTATTATGTGTGTTGGCAATGGAATTCCCGCTATCGTTTGTCGATATGCCGAACAAACAAGCAAAGGAATTATGTGGCGGGATATTGGCTTAGGTGATTGGCTATTTGATTTAGACAATGAAAAAGAAATTGAAGGCATCGTCCCCGCTGTTTTTAATATGGCTAAATATCCAAAATTGGCAAAAGAAAAAGCATTGAAAGCCAAGAAAATTGTTGAGAAAAGACAGTTGGAAACCATGATGGTTTTGAAGGATAAATTATTGTAGATTCTGGATATTTAAACGAACAATAATCAAAAACTCCTGCCCTTTTAATAACCCAATATTACCATAAAAATCAAACAAAGTTTAGCAATAATATAAAGTTAAGACAAATTACTCGTCTCGACTTTATATTTACTAACATCATAGATTTTCAAAAATCTAAGGTGTCCGCTCGTGGATTGCATTAAACAAAATAATTTCATACAGACTTTTAAAAATCTAAAATCATGAAAAGATTATCATATTGGCTCATTTGCTTAACGCTCTCAACTTTTAGCAGTTCATGCAAAGAAGAGCAAATTATGGAAAATGCCTCCGAACAAGAAGACGACTTATCATCATCGAGAAATTCAGGCATAAGCCAACATCAAATTGCACTCAATTCAGCAGTTGAGGTTGTGCAAGGAGCCATAAATGGAGAATATACTTTTGTGGGAGCAAAAGCCATTGAAACTTCAACAAGTATTGCCACGCTTGCCGTGGAACTTGTCAATGGTTCAACTGACCCAATATACTTGACAACGTATGTAACCGCCATCAAAAAAATTCTTAATGAACCAGGTAAAAATCAGTTGATTGTTACGGGGAATCTTCAACACCGAGAAGGTTCTGGGGTTTATTTTGGAATGGCTTTGGGTTGGAATACGCCTTCGTTAAAAAGCCAGTTTACGGACGATGAGCAGAAAAAAATTGTTTTAACGATGAAAGCAGCCTTGGTTGCCTGTGCCTACGTAATGGCAGATTACACGGTTGATGGTGTTGCACGACCCAACAAAAGGATTGATATGCGTGGTGGTGTTCTCTTTAATTCCCCTAATTATGCAGAAGGTTACGCAGGAAGTTTTTTAGCCGCAACGATGGTGATTGGGAAAGATAATATAGCTAATTTTTTGAATACTTATGACCATGCTTCGTTCGTAAATGAACTTAAAGAGGCAGGTTTGACAACAATTTCAACCGTATTTGAAAAAACTTTCAACGTTGTTGCTGATAGAATACCTTACGATGCACTTACCATTGCAAAAAAAGAAATACTTATCAATAATTACGTTACAAGCATTGATAACAATGAAATGTTGGGAAAAGTATTTTTTAAAGGCGTTAGTTTAACGAATTATATTGCTGACCCAATCAATCTTCTTGC
>JAYUIP010000833.1:0-4275 GCA_043765945.1 Arcicella sp. | reverse complement strand
TTATCAAGCGAATATGGTTATTTTTAATGATGATTTTGTGGTGAAAGGGATTGTGGAGGAAGGGTGTTTGGAGTGGTTTTGAAAACAATGATTAGACCACGGATGGTACGGATTGAACGGATTTACACTGATTTTTATCATTTTTATCCGTGTAAATCCGTACCATCCGTGGTCTATTTTTAGACGATATATATTTTAATCAAATTAATAAAACACATGAAAATTCGTACAATTATTTCTCTGATTACTCTGTTTTCTTTCAGTATTAATTCCTGCAAAACCCAACAAATTGTTCCTTCTAAAATTCCCGTTCCTGTTCGTGGGATTTGGATTACCAACGTAGATAGTCAGGTAATGTACTCAAAAACTGGCATCAAAGAAGCGGTGAGAATATGTCAAGAAAGTGGCATTAACCATATTTTTGTGGTAATGTGGAACAAAGGACGAACGCTTTATCCGAGTAAAATCATGAGCGAAACTTTCAAGATTCCTATTGAAGAAAAGTTAGCTGGACGTGACCCTTTGCGTGAAATGCTTGATGAAGCTCATGCCAAAAATATCAAAGTTTATGCCTGGTTTGAATACGGATTTTCGGCTGAAAATAATGGCTTTGGGAAACACATTTTGGAGACAAAACCACAATGGGCAGCTTTGGGAAATGATGGGAAGGTTGTCGTGAAAAATGGCTTCAAATGGATGAATGCCCTCGACCCCGAAGTGCAAGATTTTATGTTGTCTCTTTTGAAAGAAACCATCGTGCAATATCCCGATTTAGATGGTATTCAAGGCGATGACCGTCTGCCCGCTTTGCCTTCGGAATGTGGTTATAATGAGGCAGTTACTAAACAATATAAAATTGAAACGGGACAAATTGCACCCAAAAATCATTTAGACACAAATTGGGTAAATTGGCGAGCCGAACGATTAAATCAGTTTCAAAAACGCTTGTATTTTGACTTGAAAAAGGTAAATCCAAAGATTCAGATTTCGATGTCGCCAAGTATTTTTCCTTGGAGTAAGGAACAGTATTTGCAAGATTGGGTCACGTGGGTGCGGGAAGGTTGGGTGGATATGGTGTGTCCGCAGTTATACCGATATGATATTGCCAAATACCAGAAAGAAATACAACTCCTTGTAAATCAACAGATTCCGAAAGAAAAATTGCATATTTTATCGCCAGGGGTTTTGTTAAAAGTAGGGACTTATACTCCAAGTCCAACATTCCTCCAACAAATGATTGACGAAAACCGAAGGAACAATATTCAAGGTGAAACGTTCTTTTTTTATGAGGGAATTAAATTGCATTCGGAGTTTTTCAAAAAGTATGGAAATCTGTAACCCGATGCTTCCGCATCAGGTTACATGATATCTTGGAGTTTATCGAATGAGTATTGTCACTTTTTATACAAGATTTTATAACTACTTTAATCACTAAATACAGTATCAATTGTATCATATCACAAGTAAAAAAATATCTTTATTGGGTTTTCTACTAATTTGTAATTGTAGTCAGACATTTGCTGATATATTTCTTCATGAGTGGTCTGAAAGCCCTTACGGAAGTAGTTTTCTTTTTGACAATGAGTTCAAAATTTCCAGCGTACGGATTTTAAATAACTTAGGTGAAATTGATAATTTGCAAGAGTGGTACTTCTACAAAGGCTATACTATTGGTTCTTTTAAAGATTCTACGGAAAAGTTAAACTATTTTATTTTCAATGAATCAAAAAAGATGAATATAGTTTTTAATTCCAAAAAAGGAAGAGGATAATATGTACTTTTAAACGAATTAGAGCCTGTTTTATTCAAAAGAGCATATAATTATAATTGGAAATACATTGCTAATCCGACCAATTGGGAAGCCTTATTTTTTATGTATATTTTGGCATTTATTGTTACTATACCCCTTACAATAGTCCTTATAACAGTTATTTACAAGATAAGAAATAGTAAACGATTTCATAGGTTTATCTACTTTGTAATGACTTTTATGGTGGTAAGAATTTTTTAGACATTTACCCTCAAAGCATCTAATTACTGCCAACCCGCTGACATTTTGGAGTTTATGGAATGAATATTGCCTTTTTATATGTTATCTGTAAAACAAACGCACCTATCAAAATAAAATCAACAAAAAATGACAAACAAAAAACCAACAAAAGAACAAATCTATAAAGATAAATTCAAGGCAGAAATTCTTGAATTTTTTCAATTGAACGAAGAAACCGCTTGGTCATTGAACCAGGTGCATAAAGCCTTTGCCATTCACGACCGCAAAACCAAAGACTTTTTTGGGGATTTAATCATTGAACTTCATAAGGACAAAAAACTAATCAGGATGTCAGAGGGGCATTATATGATAGACGCCTCAACGGAATTCTTGGAAGGTCGGATGGATCATGTCAATGTGCGTTTCGGGTTCGTGGTCGTGGAGGGTCGTGAGGGTGATATTCTCATCAACGCCCGTGATATGAACGGAGCGATTGATGGCGATACGGTAAAAGTTTTAGTATCTACTAAAAAGAGAAAACCTACGGAAAAAACCGAAGGCGAAGTGATAGAAATCATTAGGAGAGGACGTTCTGAAATAGTCGGAACGATTGAAATTATGCCTAATTATGCTTTCGTAGTGGCAAGTTCCAAGAAGATTTATGGTGATATTTTCGTCTCAAAAAATGACCTCAAAAACGCTCAACACGGTGATAAAGTTATCGTAAAAATTACGAAATACGCAGAGGAAGAGCGTAAAATGGAAGGAATTGTGGCAGAGGTTTTGGGTAAATCAGGGGAGAATAATACTGAAATGCACGCTATCTTGGCGGAGTTTGGTTTACCAATTAGTTTCCCCGTAAATATTGAAAAAGAAGCTGATGATATTCCTACGAAAATCTCATTAAGTGAAATCAAAAAGCGTCGTGATTTTAGAAAAGTAACCACTTTCACCATTGACCCAGTTGATGCAAAAGACTTTGATGATGCCCTTAGTTTTGAGTTTTTAGAGAATGGAAATTACGAAATTGGTGTACATATTGCCGATGTTACGCACTACGTTACGCCTGAATCCGCCCTCGAACAAGAGGCTTTTTTGCGAGCAACTTCTGTGTATTTGGTAGATAGAGTCGTGCCTATGTTACCCGAAAAACTATCAAACGGATTGTGTTCACTTCGTCCAAATGAGGATAAATTGACGTTCTCGGCAGTATTTGAAGTTACGCCACAAGCAAAAATTGTGAAAGAATGGTTTGGACGCACTGTTATTCATTCGGATAAGAGGTTTTCGTATGAAGAAGCACAGGAAGTGATAGACCAAGCCCCCCCCGCCCCCAGAGGGGGAGCTTCCGAAATAGAGTCGGACTTCAAATTAGACGAGAAAGTTCCCCTTCTGGGAGCAGAGGGGGCTTCTATTCATATTCTCAACCAACTCGCCCACAAACTTCGGGATGAGCGATTTGCGAAGGGTGCTGTGAATTTTGAAACGGTTGAAGTGAAATTTCAATTGGATGAAAACGGAAAGCCTTTGGGCGTTTATCAAAAAGTGCGAGTGGATGCTCATAAATTGATTGAAGAATTCATGTTGCTTGCCAATAAAAAAGTGGCAGAATATGTGTTTAATCTCAAAAAATCCGAGCCTCGCAACACGATGGTATATCGTACCCACGATGCCCCAGACCCTGAAAAACTCAAAAACTTCTCAACATTTGCTAAGCGTTTTGGGTATAATGTTGATACAGAAGTTGCCCGAATCAGTACGTCTTTCAATGCTTTAATGCACGATGTTGAAGGAAAACCAGAACAGAATATACTTGAAAATTTAGCCGTCCGCACGATGTCTAAGGCAAAATATAGCACCGACCCCATCGGGCATTTTGGCTTGGCGTTTCCATTTTATTCACACTTTACGAGTCCAATTAGGCGTTATCCCGACATGATGGCTCATCGAATGTTGCAGCATTATCTTGATGGGGAGTCTCCTTTGGAGCGTGGACCTTGGGAATTGCGTTGCAAGCATAGTTCGGAAAGAGAAAAAATGGCAGCCGAGGCAGAAAGAGCATCTATCAAATATAAGCAAGTTGAATATATGAGCACGATGGATGAAGATAAAGTTTGGGACGGCATCATTTCGGGTGTAGCAGAATTCGGAATCTTTGTAGAAATCACTGAAACGGCTTCGGAAGGTATGATTAGAATGATGGATTTAAAAGATGATTTTTATGAATATGACCGTGAGAATTACAGAATTGTAGGACAACGAAATGGGAAAGTTTATACTTTTGG
>JAYUIP010000832.1:0-1421 GCA_043765945.1 Arcicella sp. | reverse complement strand
AATCTTATTTCCAATAATCTGATAATCAATTATTTAAATATTAAATTTCCGTGAATCGCCTAAAATTAGGAGTGAATTAATAACTAAATTTGACTTTTCAACGTTTCACATAAATATCATTCAACAAAGAATTCTTTTTAAACTATTTTAATAATAATTATGCTCAAATCTATTAAAAAATCATTTCTCTTACTGTTATTTTTCCCTTTTGGTTTATTTGCCCAAAGCGAAAAATTAACGGTTAGTGGCTACGTAAAAGACAGTAAAAATGGCGAAGGACTCATCGGAGCATCCGTTTTTATAAAGGAATTGCTCACGGGGACAACTACCAATACCTACGGATTTTATTCTTTGACTTTGCCAAAAGGTAACTACACTTTGGTCATTACGTCGGTGGGTTATAGAAAATCAATTCGTGATGTGAAGTTGAACGACCAAAATGTAACGCTCAATTTAGAGGTCGTGGAAGATGGTCAGGAATTGGCGGAGGTTATCGTAACAGGCAAGCGGGAAGACGATAACGTGAAGGCGATCGAAATGTCGGTAAATAAGGTGGACATGAAAACCATTAAGAAGATTCCTGCTCTTTTGGGAGAAGTTGATTTGGTGCGGGCTATTCAATTATTGCCAGGTGTTTCAACCGTCGGCGAAGGAGCAACGGGTTTCAACGTTCGGGGTGGTGCGGTGGATCAAAATTTAGTTCTGATGGACGAAGCACCCGTTTATAATTCATCCCATCTTTTCGGATTTTTCTCCATTTTTAATCCTGATGCCGTAAAGGATGTGAAATTAATTAAAGGTGGTATTCCAGCCAGTTATGGTGGTCGTGCTTCTTCTATTTTAGATGTTCGGATGAAAGAAGGAAATGCCAAAAAAATGGAAGTAAATGGCGGTATTGGCTTCATTTTCAGTCGTTTATCTATTGAGGCTCCCATCGTAAAAGACAAAGCATCGTTCATTGTGGCGGCTCGTCGTTCTTACGCAGACGTGTTGGCGAAACCATTTCTAACAGGTAATAATGCCAATACAACCTTCAATTTTTATGATTTAACGGCGAAAGTAAATTATAATATTAATCAAAATAATACGGTATTTCTTTCGGGTTATTTTGGTCGTGATGTGTTCGGAAATGAATTTGGTTTCAACTGGGGAAACAGCACTTTATCGGCTCGTTGGAATCACGTTTTTAGCTCAAAATTATTCTTAAATTCAACTGCTTTTTACAGTAATTATGACTATCTATTGGATTCAGATTTGAATAATAAACGACCTAATAATCAATTTCGTTGGACTTCAAACATTCAGAATTTAAGTTTTAAACCAGATTTTACTTACTACATTACGCCAAACAATACTTTAACCTTTGGGGGACAAATTCTAACTTACAGTTTCACGCCAGGTTCAGCAAATGCGAGTTCAAA
>JAYUIP010000831.1:0-4278 GCA_043765945.1 Arcicella sp. | reverse complement strand
TTATTTACCGTTTTTGTCAAACTCAAATCCGCTTGCTGTCCACCGATTAAAACGCCACCCGTATCATCCTGACCGTCATTTGTGCCTGTATTTGGCTGACTGTCAATGTCGAATTGATCAGACTTTGAGACTTCGGCTTTGTTTAAAATTGGACTTGATGTCAATACTTTTGCTACAAACGTGAAAGTCTTTGTTCCGCCGATTGGAATAGCTGATGTTGTGCCTATTAATGTTCCTGCTGTGTTAACTAAATCACTCGAACTTACAAATTGTAAACCCGCTGGCAACACGTCTTTTACTTCAACATTCGTCGCAATATCAGGTCCTGCATTGCTTACGGTTATCGTATAAGTTACGTTTGTATTTACGCTTGGGGCTGTGTTTGAAACTGCTTTTGTCAAACTTAAATCCGCAGATTTCGGCGTGATTAGAACATTTCCTGTATCATCCTGACTGTCCGTTACGCCAGTATTCGGTTGTGAATCTGGGTCGAATTGGTCGGCTTTTGAAATTTCGGTATTATTTGTAATCGCTTGATTACCAGTAACTTTTGCAATGAAAGTTAGAATTTTAGGCGTTCCTACGGCAATACTTGGAATCGTTGCAATCAATGTTCCAGACGTATTCGTAAAATCTGAACTTGAAACAAACTGCAAGCCCGCAGGTAGAATATCTTGAACCTCTACATTCGTTGCTATACTTGGTCCTGCATTATTCACTGTAATCGTATAAATAATATTATCGCCCACGTTTGGCGTGGCGTTTGAAACGGCTTTTGTTAAACTCAAATCCGCTTGTTGTCCGTTCAAAGAAACCGCTCCCACATCATCCTGACCGTCATTTACGCCCGTATTTGGTTGAGAATCAGGATCAAATTGGTCTGACTTACTAATCTCTGCTTTGTTCGTAATCGTTCCAGATGCGGTGATTTTTGCCTTAAATTTCAAAGTCATTGAACCATTTACTGGAATATTTACGATGTTATTTGAGGTCAAAACTCCCGATAAATTTGTAAAATCAGTGCTTGAAACAAACGTTAAACCCACAGGTAAAACGTCTTGCACTTGCACATTGCTCGCCGCATCCGTTCCTGCATTATTTACCAACAAAGTAAATTCCACTTCGTCACCCACATTGGCATTGGCATTGCTCACAAATTTCTGCAAACTCAAATCTGCCACCCGTACTCTCACACTCGTAGAATCTGTATCATCCTCGCCATTCAAAATACCATTATTGGGCGATGAATCTGGGTCTGGGACGCTACTGAAAGTGATTTCTGCATTATTCGTAATCTTTCCAGTACCCGTAACTTTTGCAATAAACTTGAAAGTTTGGCTCTGATTTATGCCTAAATTTGATACTTGACCCGTCAAAGTTCCGCCCGCATTTGCGAGGGTCGAAGAACTCACAAACTGTAATCCCGAAGGCAAAACGTCCCTAATTGAAGCCGTTGAAACCGCACTTGGTCCTGCATTGGTTACCACAATCGTAAACTCCACATTTTCATTCGGATTCACAACTGCTTTATTGACGGTTTTTATCAAATTCAAATCCGCTAAATTACCGCCAACCGTTATTTGGTCGGTATCATCTTGACCGTCCGAAGTTCCTGTATTCGGTTGAGAATCAGGGTCATACTGGTCAGATTTAGTAATTTGAACGGCATTTGTAATATTTCCTGCTTGATTTAAACTTGCTGTGAAGGTCAAATTTTGCGTAACTCCTACCGCTAAACTTGGAATTGTGGCAGTTAATATTCCCAAATTATTCGTAAAATTCCCCGCATTTACCAACGTTAAACCTGCTGGTAAAACGTCTCTTACCTCCACATTCGTAGCCTGTGAAGTCCCTGCGTTGCTTACTTGAATCGTGTAAGTAATGACATCGCCCACATTTGCCGACAAAGGCGAAGCTAATTTCTTCAAACTCAAATCTGCCACTTGGGGCGTAATTGGAGCATCATCCGTATCATCCTGACCGTCTTCCGTCCCTGTATTCACCTGAGAATCAGGGTCAAATTGGTCAGATTTTGAAATTTCCGCTTTGTTAATTATCGTACTTGGAGCGGTTACTTTTGCTCTGAATGTCAATGTTTTTGGCGTACCAACTGCAATCGTCAAATTCGATGCGGTTAATGTTCCTGCTGTATTTATAAAATCCGTACTGCCAATAAATTGCAAACCAAATGGCAAAATATCTTTCACCTCCACGCCCGTAGCCGTGGATGGTCCTGCGTTGGAAACCGTTATGGTGTAATCAATTTCTTCCCCCACATTTGGCTTTGAATTACTCACAGATTTCTGCAAACTCAAATCCACTTGCTGTCCTCCAATTAAAACACCGCCTGTATCATCCTGACCATCTTCCGTTCCTGTATTTGGTTGTGAATCAATATCATACGTATCAGATTTACTCACTTCTGCCTTATTCAAAATTGTTCCTGCTTGCGTAACTTTTGCTACGAAAGTTAGATTGATGATGCCGTTTGCGGAAATCATTGGGATATTATTCGAGAATAAAACACCCGTTGTATTGGTAAAATCAGTACTCGAAACGAAGGTTAAACCTACTGGTAAAACGTCCTTTACTTGTACATTTGTCGCCGCATCTGGTCCATCATTTTTAACCACAATCGTATAGGTAATATTCTCACCAACGTTTGGATTGGTTTTAGAAACCGTTTTCGTTAAACTTAAATCGGCAGTTTTTGGGGTCAAAGGCACATTTCCTGTATCATCCTGACCGTCTTCTGTGCCTGTATTCACTTGTGAATCTGGGTCGAATTGATCACTCTTACTAATCTCTGCCTTATTGGTAATTAATTGATTTCCAGTAACTCTCGCAATAAATGTTAATGTTTTTGTACCCACAGGTAAACTTGCAATTTGGGAGGATAATGTTCCGCTTAAATTGGTAAAAACACTTGAACTTACAAATTGTAAACCTAATGGCAAAACGTCTTTTACTTCCACATTTGTAGCTATTGAAGGTCCTGCATTCGTTACTACAATCGTATAAGTCACATTATCTCCAACATTTGGTGCGGCAGGCGTTCCTGAGCTGTTTGAAACCGCTTTTGTCAAGCTCAAATCTGCTTGCTGTCCACCAATCAAAACCCCTCCTGTATCGTCCTGACCGTCACTTGTGCCTGTATTTGGTTGTGAATCAATATCGAATTGGTCTGATTTACTTACCTCAGCTTTATTCAAAATCGGACTTGAATTTAATACTTTTGCAATGAAAGTAAACGATTTTGTTGCCCCAACTACAATCGCTTGGGTCGTTCCCGTAAGCGTACCCAAAGTATTAATTAGGTCGGATGAAGACACAAATTCTAAACCTACTGGCAACACGTCTTTTACTTCAACATTGGTCGCAATATCGGGTCCAGCATTGGTTACGTTTATCGTATAAATAACGTTTGAATTAACATTTGGGGCGGTGTTTGAAACCACTTTTGTCAAACTCAAATCTGATAATTTTGGTGTGATAATGACATTTCCAGTATCATCTTGACCGTCTTCTGTTCCCGTATTTGGTTGAGAATCTGGATCGAATTGGTCAGCCTTTGAAATTTCTGCTTTGTTGTTAATGGCTTGATTACCAATTACTTTCGCTATAAAAGTCAATACTTTTGGCGTTTCAACTAAAATCGTTAATGGCGTTGTATTTATCAGCGTTCCAGACGAATTCGTAAAATCTGCACTTGAAACAAATTGCAAACCTGCTGGTAGAACATCACGGACTTCCACGCCCGTTGCCGTGCTTGGTCCTGCGTTATTTACGGTAATAGTGTAAGTAATATTATCCCCAACATTCGGTGCGGCAGGCGTTCCTGTACTACTTGAAACAGCTTTTGTTAAACTCAAATCTGCTTGTTGTCCACCAATCAAAACCCCTCCTGTATCGTCCTGACCATCACTTGTGCCTGTATTGTTTTGAGAATCTGGATCAAATTGGTCAGCGGCTGAAATTTCTGCTTTGTTCAAAATACTTCCTGCTTGCGTAACGGTTGCTACGAAAGTCAATACCTTTTGCCCTCCCGACGTTATCGAAACAATGTTGTTTGAAATCAACGTTCCAGAAGTGTTTACGAAGTCTGCCGAAGAAACGAATGTCAGTCCTGCGGGTAAAATATCTTTCACTTTTACATTCGTTGCATTGTCTCCACCCTTGTTAATTACCGTAATGGTGTAAGTGATATTCTCACCCACATTTGGATTTGTTTTGGAAACTGTTTTAACCAATTCCAAATCCGCTTCACGAACTCTAATT
>JAYUIP010000830.1:0-1422 GCA_043765945.1 Arcicella sp. | reverse complement strand
GAATGCCATTTTTGAATTTTCCACCTGCATATATTACCTGTCTTACTTGCAAAGAATTGTAGGATTGGTTCAGAATTTGGGGATTTAAAACGACATCGCCCGTGGGAAAATTAACCCGAAAAGGCGTAATATTATCGCTAATTCTGATGTAACTCAAATTCAAACTTACCTGTGGTAAAGCTAAGTTTCGACCTTGAATAACCTTAGAATCAGCTATTTTCATTTGAATATTATCTGTCTCTAATTGCTTACTGTGGGCAATTCCAAGATTAATGGCTTGGTCTAAACTCAAAATCTTTTGCTCTTGGGCTTGGCAATATCCATTCATCATCAAGCAAAAAATGAGGAGGAAATTTTTGGTTTTTAGTTGGTGATACATGAAAGTTAATTTAAAGAAAATAGTTATTTAAAATTAAGTTCATAAAATGACTAATGGTCATATATGATTAAAAAAATTATGTTCGCATTCCATTTTCAAGAATTTGAACATAGCTACTCAACAAGTCTTGTTCAGAAATGTTCAAACTTTCTTCAAAAATTTTGCCTCTAACCTTCATCAATTGAGTCATTCCAACGGTCATTCCCCACATACAAACCGTAAAGTGCAAGGGATTAATATCAGGATTTAATGAACCCTCATCCTTCGCTTTTTGAGCAATTTCAACCACAAATTTGGTAATATTCTCACTGGCTGCTTGCAGTTCTGGGGTCTCAACTAACTGACTATTAGCCTCATAAAGTGAAACTAAGTCATTCAGCAAGGGATTTTCTTTATAAAAAAAGTAGGCAGCCTGGACAATCGCTTTTAGCTTTTCAATCGGTGAATCGTATTTATTTACTTCTTGCTGAAACGCCTGTAATAGTAAAACACGCCCTTTTAAACTAAGCGTTGCCAATATTTCTTCTTTACTTTTAAAATACAGATAAATTGTGCCTTTGGCGAGTTGCGTTTCGTGGGCAATCAAATCTACGTTCAAGCCATGAATGCCATTGGCTTGCATGATGGCTTCGGCAGCCGATAAAATGCTTTCTTTACGATTTTCTTTTTCAATTAGTTTTCTATCTCTTGTACTCATCGTTAAAATTAAGTTAAAATTACTTCAAAGGTACGGAAGTATGTATAAAGTAATATTTTAGGTGCTGTTTTAAAAGCACATAAAATAAATTTTAAGAGTACAAAAACCGTTCCCTTAACTCAGGCGTAGGCATCCTACATGAATCCGTTTTTCCAAAGATTTTGTAGCGATTTTTGGCAACAATATCGTAGAAAAAATTGAGAAAAATTGTAGGAAGAATCCCAAAAACCGATAGATATTTCCAAACGCCCGAAAGGTGTTTAGTGATTTCAAAAGCGGCTTCCGATTTTTGGTATAACGTATTGTTTTTCAGCAAGATAACTGAATCAAAATCTTCGGTATTTTT
>JAYUIP010000829.1:0-1424 GCA_043765945.1 Arcicella sp. | reverse complement strand
TATCTTTGTTTAAATCACTGTTAACAATTCTGCGGATGCCTCTCCAAGTGTCATCATCCAAAGACATTCCACTTTTAATGAATAATTCTTGAAGATTTTCTCTCAACGTTTTGTTGTTCTTCTGATTCAAAAGCGTTTGATTTCTTTTGTCGATACTAATAACGGTTGAATCTGCCTGTCTTTCTTTTGCCAACGCCTGCGAGTTAAATGAGAAGATGAATGCGATGGTGGCGATAATTGAATAGCTAAAACCTTTTAGCGTTTTCACGGTGGTTGTTGTTTTCATGACTTTTTATTTTTAAATGTTTAGAGTTTCTGATTGGGAAACTTAGTGATTTGTTATTTTATAAATTGAAGATGCAACACGTTTCATAATGGTTGCATCTATTTCTCATTATTTTCTCCTTTCGTTAAAACATTTTCAATTTTGGCATCTGCACGGGCTAACATTTTTTGTGGTTTAATGCCTACTTCACTCCAATTCACGTTTTCTCCGTTTTTAGCCCGTTTTAATTGCTGCCAAATTTTGCTGATACGAGTTTCTTTCTTAGTCATTTCATCGTTCAAATCCATTTGTGCTACGACCTCTGGCTTTGTCTCTATCATATTTAACACAATGGTTTCTTCTTCAACTTTTGGCTTGGTGTTTTCGAGAACTAAGACAATGGTATTTTGTTCTTCGATTTTCTTGGATTCAATGGTTGGCGTTTTTGCAATTTGTTTTATTTCCTCTACTTTAATAATTCGTTGTTGAGGTAATTGTACAAACTGTTTTGGTTCAATTATTACTCGTGCTTTTTCAGTAATCTTAAACTTTGTCTTTTGAGGAATATTTTTTTCTACTTCTACAATTTGTGGAGTAGTTTCTTTCTCAACAATCTGAACTTGCTTTTTCTCAATAATTGGCTTTTGAGCAACCACAATTTTTTCAACAGAATCAGTTTTTTGATTACTAAACCAATAACTCCCAATCCCTAAAAACAAAGCCACAGAAGCGGCAGAAGCATATTTCCACCAAATTGGCAGAACTTTGCTTTTGGGTTTTTGCAATCTTGCTTCTAATTTTTCCCAGGCTTGCGGGCGTGGCTGACGATTGTAGGAATGTAAGCCTTTTGAGAATATTTTATCTATGTTTTCTGAATTTTTCATATTCGTTATGATTATGCCACGAAGGCACTAAGTCTTTAAGATTGTTTCTACACTAACTCCATGACAGCATTTTGTAAAATCACTCTCGCTCGTGACAGTTGTGATTTTGAAGTACTCTCGGTGATACCTAATTGTTTAGCGATTTCAGCGTGCGAGTAACCTTCTATGGCGTAGAGATTGAAAACTGTTTTGTAACCTGTTGGTAATTTTTCTATCAATTTTAGTAAATCTTGGGTTTCTAAATCGGTTCTAAATTGTTCGGGTTCTGGTTCATA
>JAYUIP010000828.1:0-1424 GCA_043765945.1 Arcicella sp. | reverse complement strand
AAGTGGGGAAAGACAGAAAGTCCCAATTTTGTGAAAGATTTTAGTTTGAGAGGAAAAAAGGAGTAAAGGAAAAGGGAGAAAAGGATACATCTCCCTTTCCTCCCTTTTTTATGTACTCCTTTTTCACTTAACGCAGATCATTAACTTCAACGCCTGGAAATTTAGTTTTATCAAATACAAAATATTTATCATCAACTGGAACGTTGGGCGTAAACTTATTAACCTTAAAAATCTGACGTTTTCCGTTTTTATCTGTAATTACCCAACTCTTCACCGACTTATCTTTTTTATTTAACTTAATTTTTACTTTTGAAACTTGTGTTCCCTTTTTCTCGGGTGACATTTCAATCACTTCGTAAGATTCCCCACCCTCTTTCACTTCCTGAACAAAAACATAACGAAATCCTTTTTTATCAAAAGTATAAACCTTTGCTGGATTCAAATCAGATTCAGATGGTTCATAATCAGAAATATTTACTTCGTTCGTTTCCTTAATGTAAGTAGAAACTTCTTTTCCGTTATTATAAATTTCTTGACCACCCGTTTTCAAGCGATATTTTGTTCCTTTCACCGTAATATTTCCTTGCAAAGTTTGAGCCGAACCATCCGTTCCATACGTAAAAGCCGCTCCAAAAGTTGTCATAGATTTGTACTTTTTCTGCATAGCATCAATAATGGCACCTGCCTTAGAATCTTGCGAAAATGCCCCAAATACGTTAATTGATAGGCAAATAGAAAGGAAAAGGATTTTATTTTTCATTTTTTATGGAATATATAATTGTACTTTTTTAATTAGACAAAGTTAAACACAAAAGGTTTTAATTATCGGTTATAAAACATTAAAAATGTTAAAAAGTTCAAATTGGCACGAAACATGAATATTAAGTTTTATTAAATACATATCTTTGTAAATAGGTGTTAGAGATTGGGTATTAAGAGTTAGTGTTGCAGTAAAATAGTTTGCAATATTGAATTCTGAAATCTAACGTTTTTAATGCTGATTAATGTTTCATTTGGTTAAAGTTTTATTTTAGTTGATATTTTCTACTAAAATCAATGACCCAAAACCTAAAACTTACAATTTCCTTATGCAATTTTCATTAAAAAAGATCCTGCCACATTTATACGCAATAATCTTCTTTTTAGTATTGGCTGGTATTTATGCCTTACCTGCTTTGCAAGGCAAAAAGCTCTCTCAACACGACATAACGATGTCTCTGGCGGGTTCTCACGAATCTTTCGAGTTTACAAAACAAACGGGTGAAATTGCTTGGTGGACAAATTCTATGTTTGGAGGAATGCCATCTTTTATGATTCATGCTAAATATCCTAACAGTATTGGTTCAAAAGTTGGCGGCGAACTCATGGGCTTTCTTCCGACTCCCATCAACATGATTTTCTTGATGATGTTAGGAATGTACATC
>JAYUIP010000827.1:0-1425 GCA_043765945.1 Arcicella sp. | reverse complement strand
ATAAAGAAAATTGCATCATATTGCTCTTTGAGATTTTCCAATCGTTTTTGGATAATTTCACGCTCATAAGTATCTTTTTTATTACGATTTAAGAAGGTTTTTGAAAGGAAATTACTAATTTTTTCACCCGTATTTTTGTATTTGTACCTTGGAACGGTACTTAACATAAAATCAAATTCAATATTTGGTGTAAAAGATTTGAATCCATCTAAAATGACTTCGTAGATATTTGCTGTGTCGGGAGCGATGAATAAAAGATTAGGCATAATTTTTATTTAACATATTAATTTTAACAAAGGTAAATAGTTTGTTTGAGTTCTTGATTTTTCTATAGAATTTGCTTTAAAAAATCAAGATGCAAACGTTTGAACATTTATCTATCAAAACCACAATAACAAATGTCAAAAAATACCCATTTTTTCGCTCAATTTTACCTCAAATAACCTCAAACGTTAGTAGGTACGAGGGAATTTTCGTATTTTTACATTTAATCAAAAATTAACGGATTATGGAAGATACATTGTTAGTTAATCAGGCAGCTCAGGCTTTTTACGCAGCGTTTAGAAAAATGCCTATGCCCATTCGTGAAAAATTTACGGAGATGATTACACAACCTAAAAAAAAGAAAAAAAAATACGCTGATGATACGGAATATTTAATGAGTAATGAAACTACTCACAAACAGATTTTACAATCAATTCAGGACGTAAAAGACCGTAAAAATCTTATAACTTATACCCCCGAAGAATGGGACAAATTTGTAAAAGAAACGCTTGAAAAAATAGAAAAATGAGAAAATTGACTTTTGATACCCAAGCACAGGAAAATTTGCAAGACTTACTCATTTCAGAAGATAAACTTATCAAAAAAATATTCAGCCTCATTGCTGACATTCAAAAACATCCATTTGATGGGATTGGAAAACCAGAAGCTCTTAAACATGATTATCAAGGCTATTGGTCAAGAAAGATAAATGATAAACATCGTTTACTCTACAAGGTAACAGATGAAGAAATTATTATAATTCGATGCAAAGGGCATTACGATGATAAATAAAACCAAAAAACAAAAATACAAAATCAGGATAAAGACTGAAATAAGTAGGGGTTAGGATTTAGGGGTTAGGTTAGCCAAATAATGGATTGATTCACTAATGCCTAACCCCTAATCCCTACTCAAAAAGTCCATAAGCCGTAAACAAAAGATATGTCAGAATTTCAAGAACCAGTAGAAGATAAAAGTAGAGCAAATTATGATGCCGATAATAACCAAGTCCTTGAAGGCTTGGAGGCAGTTCGTAAACGCCCATCCATGTACATTGGCGACACGGGCTTCAAGGGACTTCACCACCTCATTTCGGAGGTTGTTGATAACTCCATTGATGAAGCCATGGCGGGTTACTGTGATACCATCAAATTAACCATC
>JAYUIP010000826.1:0-4300 GCA_043765945.1 Arcicella sp. | reverse complement strand
GCATTCCGTAAGAAATATTTGGCACAAAGTGTCCATCCATTACGTCAATATGAAACCAATCTGCCTGAGAATTATTCACCATTTCAATATCTCGTTGGAGATTTGCAAAATCAGCGGCAAGCACCGATGGAGCAATTAAAATATTGTTCATTTATTTGTGGATAAGTGGGCAGTAAAATTTAGTATGCAGTAGGCAGTAATTGAAAATACCATATAAAGTCCTAACAATCATATAGTTAAGCTAATTTTTCACAAACTGCAAACTAATTACTGCTTACTATTTGAATAAAATTTACACGACCCAAAAAATTTATGCAAAACTATGAAGTTAAAACCCTTTTTACAACAAAAAAGCCACCTTGAAATTTTCAAGGTGACTAAAAATTGGTTAAATATTTTTAAAATAAATAACCCAGCGAAAGGCTGATCGTTGTATTTCTAAAACCATAAGGACTGGTTGAGTCTGAACCTAATTTCCAAATATTTCCATTAAAATTATATCTTCCTTCAATTAATAAATGATTTCCTACTCTGGTTCCCAAGCCAAAGGTTCCTCCAAATCCTAATGCTTTTTCATCAGGAGCATTAATATTTACGGTTGGTAAATAAGAAACATACGGACCAATAATCGTGTAGATGCCGCCATCTCCCATATTAATTTTTAATAATAATGGTACCTCAAAATAATTTGAAGTCATTTCAGCTGTATCTATCTTAAATCCTTTTTGACTAAATGCAATTTCAGGACAAAGTGAAATATCCTCTGAAAGTTCAATGTTGGCAAATAAAGCCCCTTCAAACCCTATTAAAGTACCTTTGGGGTTTGTAATAATTGCTCGCCCAAACTGTGTACCAGCATGAACTCCTCCCCGAATCCCAAATCTTATGGTGGATTGAGAAAAAGATAAATTGGTTAATAATAAGAAAGTGCCAATCATCAAAATATTAACGATTGAGTTAGTAAAGGCTGTTTTCATGATTATGCAAATTACAAGCGTAAGGTTGTAAATTTAAGGGTTTTTAATAAAATTCTTACTATAACTTATTTTTTGGCGTTAATTTAGCCAAAAATTAATTTCACTTCAATGACTTTACAGGAACAAATAATTCATTTAACGCAAAAATTAAATGAATTAAATCATCAATATTATCAAAATTCAAGTTCAGAAGTATCTGATTTCGAGTTCGATAAGCTCTTGGAACAACTCGTTAATTTAGAAAATCAATATCCCGAATTTATCTGTAAAGATTCTCCAACGCACCGAGTTGGAGGAACAATTTCCAAGGAATTTGAGTCAGTAAATCATCGCTACCCCATGCTTTCATTGGGTAATACGTACAGTGAAAAAGATTTGGCGGATTTTGATGAACGAGTTCGTAAAGGACTTGGCGAAGTGGAATACGAATATATTTGTGAATTAAAATTTGACGGAGTGGCATTGTCAATGTGGTACGATGACGGAACATTAATACGTGGCGTTACCCGTGGCGACGGAGTGAGAGGTGACGATATTACCGCAAACGTGAAAACAATAAGGACTATTCCACTCAGTACCAAAGCAAAAAATATGCCAATTCGCTTTGAGGTTCGTGGGGAAGGCTTCATGCCTTTGACAACTTTTGAAATTTTAAATAAAGAACGAGAAGACATTGGTGAACAGTTGTTGGCAAACCCAAGAAATGCAGCTTCTGGAACATTTAAAATGCAAGACTCTGGGGTTGTGGCAAAACGTAAAATGGATTGTTATATTTATCAATTTTTGTCGGATGAAGAAGTTTTTAAAACCCACGAAGAAAGCCTAATTAAGATGAAAGAAATGGGCTTTAATGTTTCACAGACCTGGAAAAAGTGCAAAAACATTGAAGAGGTTTTAAGTTTTATTAATCAATGGGACAAGGAAAGATTCAAATTACCTTTGAATACGGATGGAATTGTGATTAAATTGAACTCCTTTGCTCAACGTGAAATCTTAGGCTATACTGCCAAATCACCAAGATGGGCGATTTCTTATAAATATCAATCTGAATCCGTTTCAACGCTCTTAGAATCAGTAAGTTACCAAGTGGGGAGAACTGGAAATGTTACGCCCGTTGCCAATTTAAAACCAGTACAACTGGCAGGTACGACCGTTAAACGAGCCAGTATTCATAATGCAAATGAAATAATTCGCTTAGATTTATACCTTGGAGATTACGTCTTTGTGGAAAAAGGAGGTGAAATTATTCCTAAAATTACGAATGTAGATTTGACAAAGCGAAAAGATAATCTTGGTAAAGTTAAATTTCCAACAAATTGTCCAGAATGTGGAACGGAATTAATTAGGAAGGAGGGAGAAGCGAATCATTATTGTCCGAATGACAAAGGTTGCCCACCACAAATCAAAGGGAAAATAGAGCATTTTATTCAACGAAAAGCCTTAAATATTGAAAATTTAGGCACGGAAACGATTGATATGTTTTATCGAAAAGAACTCGTTATAACTCCCGCTGATTTGTACGATTTGAGATACGAAAACCTCTTAAATTTGGAAGGATTTAAAGAAAAATCCATTCAAAATATTTTATCAGGAGTAGAAAAATCTAAGCAAATACCTTTTAAACAAGTATTATTTGGTATTGGAATAAGATTTGTGGGAGCTACCGTTGCCGAGAAATTAGCGGTTTATTTCAATAACATTGACAATCTTGCAAAAGCAAATTTACAGGATTTATTGCAAGTTCCAGAAATTGGTGAGCGTATAGCACAAAGCGTAGTTGAATATTTTCAAAATATTGGAAATCAAGAATTTATTGCTCGTTTAAAGGCTGCTGGCTTGCAATTTACGCATGACAATGTTGAAATAGTTGTGGAAGGTGACAGATTAGCGGGAAAAACTTTCGTAATTTCGGGGACATTTCAAAATTTTGAAAGAGACGATTTGAAAATAAAGATTGAAGCTAATGGAGGAAAAGTTTTGAGTGGTGTTTCTGGTAAACTAAATTACTTGGTTGCAGGTTCAGAGCCTGGTCCCTCTAAATTAGAAAAAGCCCGAAAATTGAACGTTTCGATTATTTCGGAAGAAGAATTTATGCAAATGTTGTAACCCGAACTTTCCAGTTCGGATTTGAATTATGTAACCCGAACTTTCCAATTCGGAGCAAATTAAAAATTGTTTTAACCGAACTGGAAAGTTCGGATTACACATATAAAAATGAGACCAAAATTTCATGGGGTTGCCCCAGCCTTAGTTACCCCAATGTTCGCAGATGGGCAAATTGATTATCAAGGATTAAAAAGATTAGTTCAGCACGTGACAGACGGTGGCGTGGATTATATGGTTGTACATGGAACAACAGGCGAGTCGGCAACTACTGATAAAAATGAGCAAAAAGCTATTTTAGACTTCATTAAAGAACACAATTCAAAAAACCTTCCAATTGTTTATGGCATTGGTGGGAACAATACGCCAAACGTAGTTCAATCACTCAAAGACATTGATTTTCAAGGTATTGATGCCATTCTTTCCGTTTGCCCATATTACAACAAACCTGGTGCAAGGGGCGTGATTGCCCATTATACAGCCATTGCCGATGCAAGTCCTGTGCCAGTGATTATGTACAATATTCCAGGCCGTTCGGGCATAAATATGTCCTCCTCAACGACTTTAACATTGGCTCAACATCCAAATATTATTGGCATTAAAGAGGCTTCTTGCATCATTGAACAGATTATGGAAATCAATAAGGATAAGCCCGAAGATTTCCTTTTAATTTCGGGGGATGATGTTCAAGCTGTGCCTACGATTGCTTGCGGAGGTGTTGGAATTATTTCAGTAATTGCCAATGCTATTCCAAAAAAATTTACTGAAATAATACATTTTGCTCTGGATGGTGATTTTTTGAAAGCAAGAACAATGTTAGGTAGTTTCTTAGCAATTGACCCACTTTTATACGAGGAAGGAAACCCCGTTGGCGTAAAGAAAATCTTGGAATTGAAAGGTATTTGTGGCTCAAATGTTCGACTTCCTTTGATGAAAGCATCAGATGAATTAACGGAGCGAATGGTTGTGATAATTGCGAAAGATGGACTTTAATTAGGAATTAGGTAAATTGAATTATTTAAAAATTTTGTTCCTTTTTTCATCTTTATATTTTCAAATTAATCAAATTTTCAAATTAAAATTATGTTTGTTCACGTAGTAAATTTTTGGTTGAAAAAAGACCTTTCGGACGCTGAACGTCAGCAATTTGTTGATGGCGTTAAAGAACTCGGTAATATTGAGTCGCTCGTAACGTTCAATATCGGTAAACCCGCCGCAAC
>JAYUIP010000825.1:0-1431 GCA_043765945.1 Arcicella sp. | reverse complement strand
TGCCTTGTGAGCCACTTTTATTACTTTTTATGGAAAGATTAACGAACGGTAAAGGCTCAGAAGAACGAGCATCAATGATACGTCCTGTGAAAGTAAATCCAAATTTCGTAGCGGCTTTATTGGATGCACGATTATTAACAATTGCTATTTTTGGACGCTCAACGGGTACTTGTCCTGTGGCAACATCTGGAACGGTCGGAACAACAACGATTGGACTATCTCCTGCATTTCCGCCGTAATAGGTTCCGCTGTTGTAACTACTTTTTACGTAGATTTTTTCATCCTTAGAAATGATGTTTACCACTTGGTTATCATCCACATAAAATTTCAATCCAGAGCCTTTCAAGAGTCCTTTCATACCCTCTTCCATCGTCATATTGTCGAACCAAAAACTGGCATAAACGCCTTTCACTTTTGCGGGGTCATATTTGAATTTTACGCTTGTTTTAGTTTCTAAGTCTTGCAGAATTTCAACTAATTGGCGATTATTATAAAATTCGTCTTTAATGGTAATGCCCGTAGAAGTCGTTATCTGCGAAAATCCCCTGATTGAGAAGAATAATATGGTGGTTAATACAAAAAGTTTTTTCATTATAATTATTTATTGAAACGAACACAAAGTTAAGGCAATCTTCTCAGAAATTGCCATGCGTTGAGTTATTAGTGAAATCAAGGAGGAGGTTTATACGTAGGATTACGTGAAAAGGGCGTTAAATATTGTTAAATGGTTGTAACCCGATGTTTCCACATCAGTGTTTAAATTAACAAAATCCTCTGACCGATGTGGAAACATCGGGTTACAGTTACTGTCCAATCAACTTAAAAAATTCCTCAGAATAGCTTTCAGAAATCGGGATTTGGGCAGTACCAATTTTGATTTTTAGGTTTCGGATAGATTCGATTTTATCCAGAGAAACAATGAAGGATTTATGAACTCGAAAAAACTCAGAGGAAGGCAGTTTTTCTTCAATGGCTTTCATGGTCATACGAGTCACAATGGGCTTATTAGATGAATTGAGATTGATTTTTACGTAATCTTTTAAACCTTCCACATAGTCAATTTCATCGGTTTTTATTTTAACCAAAGAATAATCTGCGTTGACGAAAATGGTTGAGTTTTTCAATTCAGTAACATTCTCATTTACAACGACTTTATGTTTTAAACTGTGCAATTCAGCGGCTTTATTAACGGCTTTTAGGAAACGTTCAAAATCAATTGGTTTAAGTAAATAGTCAATCACATTAAGATTAAATCCTTCCAAAGCGTACTGTTTGTAAGCCGTAACAAAAATCACCATTGGACTATTTGTGAGACTTTGCAGAAACTGTACGCCCGTAATTCCAGGCATTTGAATATCCAAGAAGATTAAGTCAATTTCCTGATTTTGAAGCACTTCCATTGCCTCAAAAGGATTTTTGCACCGCTTTACA
>JAYUIP010000824.1:0-12258 GCA_043765945.1 Arcicella sp. | reverse complement strand
TTCCAAAAACAACGGGACCTGAATTATTTAGCATTGATTACGTCAAAAAAGCCCAAACAAAAAGTAATACCGAACATATTTCATTAAATGATTTATTAGCAACACTTACTCGTTTTAGTGCCGAGACGATTACGGAGGCGATTAATTTTACGATTAATAATACTTCTTATAACATCAAAGACTTCAACGTATATATGTCGGGTGGAGGAATGCACAATCCTTTGTTAGTCAATTGGTTAAAAGAATTATTGCCCTGTAATTTCCTAAAAACCAATGATTTAGGTATTTCTGGTGATGCAAAAGAGGCAGTGCTTTTTGCAATTTTAGCGAATGAGACTATTTCGGGTGGTGAGTCAAATTTTGGTTCCCGTCGTAGAATTCCTTCAGTTTCGATGGGAAAAATTTCATTTCCGAGTTAGCGTACTTAATAGTTTTCAACGCAGGCTGGCAATTCCATTGGGGGTTTAACCCAGCCTGCGTTAACTCGGTAATAATTATGCAACCTTTTACTTACTTAGTGCATCTTGTATTTAAATTACAGGATAACTATTGACTAAACAAAAAATCATGAAAACCTTAATTAAATTCATCACCATTCTATTTTTAACTATTTGTGCATCAACTATTTATGCACAAAACTCCGAAGAAATTCGCAACGTCTCCAACTTTAAAGGCATTCGTATTTCGAGTGGAATTGATTTGTATATCAAGCAAGGAAACGTTGAATCAGTTAGAATTGTCGGAGACAAAGACAAACTCGAAAAAATTAAGACTGAAAAAGAAGGTGATATTTTGAAAATATATGCGGGATCTTCAAGAGGCTGGTTCAACTTCGATTTTGACTGGAACAATAAAAAACCTATTAAGGCTTATGTAACTGTCAAAAATCTCAACAGCATTGCCGCAACGGGTGGTTCAGACGTTTTTTCGGAAGGGAAATTGGACTTAATTAAATTAGATATCAAAGCAACGGGCGGATCGGATGTGAAATTAGATTTAGACACCGACGAATTAACTTGTGAATCTACGGGCGGTTCAGATGTAACTTTATCTGGAACTGCAACCGTTTTTAAGGCATCAGCAACGGGAGGTAGTGACTTGAAAGCCAAGAACTTACGATCAAATTTTTGCAGTGTTTCTTCAACGGGTGGATCGGATGCTCATGTGTGGGCGGAGAAAGAAATTAGCATTTCAGCAACGGGTGGCAGTGATGTTTATTACAAAGGAAATGCTCGGATTGTCCAATCAAATTCATCGGGCGGGTCGGATGTGCATAAACAATAGTTTCAGTAGGCAGTGATTATTTGCTATGAGTTCTTTTACTGCCTACTAAAAACTGGAAACTGCCTACTGAGTTACTCCTCATAATAATACCCAAAAATAATGTTCATTTCGTCATCTGAGGTCAATCCAAAAGCGAGTTTTTTGTTTGAAGTATTGTTATAAGTAACTACCGAAGTTAAACCTTCACCCTTCTTCAAGGCAATTGGTGTTTTAAAATTTATTACCGCTGGATGTTCCCAATCCAAGTTTTCGTAGACTACTTCTCCGTCTCTGACTCCTCCCTTGATTTTAATAACATATTTCTCTCCGTACTTGTGCGTATGGGAGGTTAAGGATACAATCTTTACATTGGTATTAAAGCTAAAATCCTTTGAAATTATTGTTTTTGCATTGGGTAAGATTGCTAAACTGGTATTATTAAAATCAATCGTTTTAACCACATATTTTACGTTCGTCTTTGCCGTTGTGTACAAATTAACGTAGTTTTCACCATAAAGGGGCGTATTAGTTTTGTTGAAATAATGGGGGTTTAAATCCATTGAACAATTAGCTGGTAACAACAAAGCTGTACCTTCTGGAAATACATATTCCTGATTAGATTGTGTGCCTCCTCCTAAGAAAATATGGTTCGACATTTGCAGTACTGTGTTGATATTCAATCCGTTATCTGGATTTCTCAAATCTCTTATTTGGTCCATCACAGGTAAACTTGCCGTATTTCTAAAATCATACAAAACCATGTGATGGCTGTTTGGACGTGATTGTAATTTTATCCGATTAACATAAATTTCACTGTTATTTCCAACGTTTCTTCTCACAAATAGTTCACGTTCAAAATTTGGATTTACCTCAAATTTATCCACCTTTAACTGAAATCCATCAACACCTTCTGTTTTTGGCGAGTTCATAGCTTTGAAATTGTCAATAACTGAAAAACTTGGTGTTTTGTCATCCAACAATTTTGCATCAGCTACTTTCCCAGTTTTGGGTGCCCCTGCCTCTATCCATTGACGAACAAATTCAATTTGACCAACACTTAAAGCCGTACTTCCCAAGGGCATTGGCAATCCGTATTGCTTGCCTCCATGATGAACCGAATTCCATTCTAATTTATGATAAAGAAGACTTTCCAATGATTTGAAGGCTTTCACACGCAAATGTCCATCCGCTTTTGAGAGGGTATTTACAGGTACGATTCCCACTAAATTTTCGTAAGCTACTGATTTTTCTAAAACTAAACCATGCTGTTTGAATCCATTGTCGGAAGTGGAGGCATGGCAACCCGAAGTGGCACAGGTAGGAGTAATAATTTTGTCTTGTATCAAACTAAAACTTGCCACTTCCACAACAGGATTTGGCGTATCAATTGATTGTTTTGAACAAGCAGTTATGATTAAAAAAGCACCTAAAACAATAGTTGCTCCCTTCATTAAATTATGTCGCATGATTTTGATATTGTTGATTTTAACTTAAAAGTATTCCTTTGCAAATGGTTTAAATACAGACAATTAAACAAATATTTACCCCTAAATTATGTGACAATATTAGCGAAAATACTTGGTAAAATCTTATTTTGAATCACATATTAAGATTATCTATTTTCAAAAAACTAATGGATAATTTTATGTTTCAAAATTTTAATTTTTTCATACTGTAAATTAATATTACTTAAATAATGATTTACTACTTATAAAATAATATCTTTATGAATAGCGAATTTCCATTAATCTGGAAAAATGAAAATTCTACGTGAACACTTATTTTTTTAACAGATAAGTACTAAACTAAATATTATTTCAAAAAATTTGTTTAAATTAAGTAACATAACCTATATTTGTACTATATCACCGCCTAATATTCTTCCTTTACTTTCTTATAAAATTTCCGCTTTTGGCTTGATTTTTGCTTTCCATTTTATTGGAAATTTTTATCAATCCTAAATATAATCCTTCCTTGCTAAATTAATCGTTTCATCTCACGAAACTATTTTCCGTATTGTCAAATTTTAAACAAATATATCTTATGAGGAATCATTACGCTCTCTCATCTTTGAGGCAATTCCACGCCCCCCTTTTCGTGGCTTTCCTTTTGTTTTTTGCAACATCATGTAATAAAACAACCCAAGAAGGAACGCCCTCCGAACCAATCAATAACATTGAAGCAACCGTTGCCAACGAATGGATGGATAATTTCTTGGTTGTTGAACGCTACGCCCCTGGTTTTCGCCCGCCCGTTGCGGCTCGTGCTTTGGGTTTCATCAACTTAGCGGCTTACGAAGCAATCGTTGGAAGTTCATCAGTTTATAAAACTGTAACTCCAAATTTTCAAGGTTTAACAGTCCCTGCCCGTGAATCTGGCAAAACTTACAACGACCAAGCAATTGTGAATGAAGTATATTATCAGATGTCGAAAAACTTTTTTCCGCACGTTTTAGATGAATATAAGGCTTCTATCGAAACGCAATATAAAAAGTTTGATAACAGTAAAATAGCTCCCGATGTGCTTACCCGTTCAAAACAATACGGTCAAGCACTTTCAAAATCGGTTTTTGATTTTTCATTAACGGATGCTTTGGGAAGTAAAGGATATTTGAACAATCAACCCGCCGATTATGTAGCTCCAACGGGTGCGGGAAAATGGCAACCTTCTTTTCCTGATTATAGTAAGCCACTATTACCATATTGGGGCAGAACAAAAACTTTTGTGATTACTGATGCTGAGAAATTATCGCCAGCACCAGTTCCATTCAGTAATAGTGTATCCTCGGCATTTTTCTTTCAGGCTTTTGAAGTTCATCAAAACACAACCCCTTTATCGTATGAAGGACAGTGGATTGGCGAATTTTGGAGTGATGATATTTACAAATTAACTTTTGAACCCGCCGCCCGTTGGATTGCCATTGCACAGCAAGTGGTTAGAAAGGAAAAAGTGCCTTTGGAAAAAGCCATTTACACGTATGTGAAGGTTTCAATCGGTTTGAGTGATGCAGGTGTGGCTTGTTGGAATTCAAAATATGTTTATAATCTTGAACGTCCGATTACCTATATTCGTAGAGAAATAAATAAAGATTGGGTAAGTGCGTTAAATAATCCGTTGGTAAAAGTAAAAGGTGTAACGCCTCCTTTTCCAGCTTATCCATCAGGTCATTCAACTTTTGGGGGCGTTGCTGCGGAAATTTTGAATGAAATTTATGGTAAAAATTACGCAATGACCGACAGATGTCACGAAGGAAGAAATGAGTTTAACGGTAAACCTCGCAGTTTCAAAAACTTTGATGCCATGGCAGACGAAAATGCTTATTCACGCATTCCATTGGGTGTTCATTACAGGATAGATTGTTCAGAAGGCTTACGTTTGGGTTATCAAACTGGTAGAGCCGTGAATCGTTTGGCTTGGAAGAAATGATAGATAATAAATTTTGATTTTACGCCATGAAAACTAATTTCATGGCGTTCTTCTACATATCCCATTTCATTCAATGGTTTAATACACTGTTTAATATCCTTTAATTTTATAAAAAATATTGCAATGAAATACCTTTTCCTTACTTTAATATCCTGTTATTCAGCGTTTTCCCAATCGAAAACGACTGATACAACCCAATCTAAACAGTTGAATGATGTAATTGTTCAAGGCTATAAAAACCGTGAATCTTCCATCAAACAATTAACCGATGTCCATCAAAATTTTATTATTGCGGGAAAAAAAAATGAAGTAATTTCTGTTCAAAACTTGGATGCAAACATTTCAGAGAAGACAGGAAGACAGATTTTTGCTAAAATCGCAGGGGCATTTGTCTATGATATGGACGGTTCTGGGAATCAATTGAATGTTTCAACTCGTGGACTCGACCCACACAGAAGTTGGGAATATAATGTTCGTCAAAATGGAATTATGGTTAATTCTGATATTTATGGTTATCCTGCCAGTCATTATTCTGCCCCTTTGGAATCCATCCAGAAAATTGAGTTAATTCGTGGAACGGCATCTTTGCAGTATGGTGCACAGTTTGGTGGCATGATAGATTACGTAACTAAACAAGCCGACACCTCCCGAAAAATTAGCTTTGAAAGTATCAACTCAGCGGGTTCTTATGGGCTTTTTAGTTCGTATAATGCCATTGGTGGAACGATTGGAAAACTTCGATATTACGCTTACTATCAAAAAAGGGTTTCAGACGGGTATCGCAAAAATGCAACTTCTGATGCCGAAGCTCAATTTATGAGTTTAGAGTATTTGTTCAATTCAAAATTAAGATTAAAAGCGGAGTTGGGAAGAAGCACGTATCTCTATCATTTGCCTGGACCTTTGACGGATGCCCTGTTCAATGCCGACCCACGGCAATCGTCTCGAAGTAGAAATTATTTTAGTCCTGATATTTTCATTCCTTCGCTTGCCTTGGATTGGAAAATTAATGAATCCACCAATCTAAATTGGACGACTTCGGCAGTTTTGGGAAATAGAAGTAGCATACAGTTGATTGCGTTAGCGAATGTTGCAGAAGATTTGAATAAAAACCGACAAGTTGATATTGATAATTTCAACAGTTATACTTCTGAATTAAAATTGAAAAAAATGTATTCAATTGGCACATTATCAAGTGTTTTAGTGGGTGGAGTTCGGTATATTAACAATGACTTACACCGCAGGCAATTAGGAAAAGGCACAACGGCTTTTGATTATGACCTTTCGATTACGGGCAATTGGGGAAGAGATTTACATTACAAAACCCAAAACGTTGCCTTATTTGTTGAGAATTTGATTTACTTAAACCCAAAACTAAGTATTTCACCCGCTTTCAGAATCGAAAGTGGCGTTACAAAAATGTCGGGAACGATTAATTATTTGGCTTCTGAAAAAGTACCAAATGAAATAAAACATTCCTTTCCCTTATTTGGAATTAATGCCCAATACAAAATTTCACCCACGATTCGGGCATATACGGGTTGGTCGCAAGCCTATCGTCCCGTTATTTTTTCGGATATAATTCCACCAACGACATTAGACAAAACCGACCCGAATTTGAAAGATGCTTTTGGTTATAATGCCGAGATTGGCGTAAGTGGAACGGTAAAAGACCGATTAAGTTTTGATGTGAGTTATTTTCAGCTTCAATATAATAACCGCATTGGAAGTTTGATTTTATCCGATGGAAACGGTCAGAATTACGTCTATAAAACCAACGTTGGCAATACGCTTACCAATGGAATTGAGATTTATGCAGAATTAAAAACCTTCAAAACGATCAAAACCCGAATATCCATTTTCACGGCAAATTCTTATTTTGAAGGATATTATCAAAAAGGAAATGTAGTAATTAATGGCGAAAACAAAAGCATTGAAGGCAATCGTTTGGAGACTCTGCCCCGTTGGATAAGCAGAAATGGCGTTCGTTTTCAACATAAATCATTGAGCGGAACGGTGCAGTATAGTTACGTTGCAGATAGTTTTTCTGATGCGATGAACACCGTAACACCAAGTCCAGACGGTGCAAAGGGCTTAGTCCCCGCTTATTCAATTGTGGATTTGAATTTTTCTTTGAAGTTTTCTAATAATTATTCTTTACGATTAGGCATCAATAATTTAACCAATGAACAGTATTTTACCAAACGCCCAACGGGTTATCCAGGGGTTGGCGTGTGGGCTTCGGATGGACGAAGCATCGTGGCTATTTTTAGTTTTAGGTTGTAATGAAATCATAAAAAAGCCGTCTGAAATCATCCAAACGGCTTTATTTATTTTACTACCTACTGAAAACTGCCTACTTTCTATGCCTCAATCCGCTTTAATTTTACATTTTCCATCGGGCGAATTACTAATGGCACTTTCTCAATTTTCACGGCTGAGGTGTCAAGTCCAAACCATTTGTCTTCCGAAGACGTAAAATCTTTGATGAAAAAATAGGCTTTCATAATTGTTCCTTCAAAAATTGATAATTGATTATCGAAAGAAAGAAAACGCTCTAAAACTACAAAACGGAAGTCTCCAATGACATTCTGTTTGTTCAAAGATTCGTATCGTGAGGTAATATCCACTTCGCCTTTCTTAACCATATCTTCTACTACTTTGCGGAAGTATAAATTTATCTTTTGTTCTACTTTAAAACCAAGTTTAAAGTTCACTTTAATAACATCATCCGTTTCGATAACATTTACTTTATATTCCATTGTGTAAGGGTCATCCATAATATCCACGTGGACAAACCAGTAAATATCTGCTCTTTTAGGGCGTTTTTGGAAAATGGAGTAGATAATTTTATTCTCAATCTCACTCATACGGGCTGCATTCGACATAAAAACCAAGTGCGTAGCGTATTTTGGAATACTCATATCCTGGCTTAATTCTTTCAAAGGCTCAATGTAATCCGTCAATTTTACGTATTCAGTTAATCGCATTTTGATGATATTAGCTCTGTACCAAATCACCATCAAAGCAATGATAGCTGATGCAATAAATAAAGAGACGTAACCTCCATGAACAAATTTGCGAAGATTTGCCACTAAAAATGCTCCTTCAATGCCAACATAAACCACGATAAAAGCAACTACCCACCACATATCAACTTTTTTGATGTGGAGATAATAAGCAAATAATGAGGTCGTCATTAACATCGTCAGCGTGATTGCCAAACCGTAAGCCGCTTCCATGTTCGCAGATTCTCTGAACCATAAAACTACACCAATACAACCCATCCAAAGAAAAATATTCATACTCGGAACGTATAATTGTCCCTTTTGGTCGGATGGATAATGCAAGCGAACTTTGGGCCAAAAGTTCAAACGTATCGCCTCTGAAACCAAGGTAAACGACCCCGAAATCAAAGCCTGACTGGCGATTACTGCGGCAGCGGTTGCAATGACAATTCCCCAAATCAAAAACCATTCTGGCATTAATTCAAAGATTGGTTTACGTCCGTTCAACAGTTCGCCATTGTGAGCCAACAACCATGCACCTTGTCCAAAATATTGAAGCAAAAGACAAATTTTTACGAATATCCAACTGATTCTGATGTTTCCACGTCCGCAATGTCCCAAATCTGAATAAAGAGCTTCTGCACCAGTTGTACAAAGGAAAACTGCTCCCAGTGTCCAGAAACCGCTGTCTCCGCCATGAGAATTTGTTAATAATTCATATCCATAAAAAGGAGAAAGTGCTTTAAAGATTTTCCAATCCTGAGCGATCCAATACGTTCCCAAAATGGCTAACATCGAAAACCAAATTAGCATTACTGGTCCAAAAGCACGTCCAACCACTTTTGTTCCAAACATTTGGAATAGAAATAGTCCTGTAATAATAGCAATTACAATGGGAACGGTTTGGAGGTCTGGATAAAGTTTTAGAAGTCCCTCAACTGCCGAAGCAACGGAGATTGGTGGCGTAATTACCCCATCTGCCAAAAGCGTTGCGGCTCCAATAACGGCTGGAATGGTAAGCCATTTTGCGTGTCTGCGAACAAGGGCGAAAAGGGCTAAAATACCACCTTCACCACGGTTATCCGCCCGAAGAATAAGGATAACGTATTTAACAGTTGTTTGAAGAGTGAGTGTCCAGAAGATGCAAGATAAACCTCCCAAGACTGTGCGTTCATCAATCGCTTCTTTGTCGATAATTGACTGCATAACGTACAGCGGAGAAGTTCCGATGTCGCCGTAAATAATTCCCATTGCTACCAGCAGACCCGCTGCGGTGGCTTTGTCCATGCTTTTATTGTGTTCCATAAAGAGGAATCGAAGTGTAATGTCAAAAGTATTTAATAAAATTCCTTGAAATATTACAATTGTTTAGGGTTGATGAAATTTAAAGAGACAATATTACGATTGATTTATTATTAAAAGCAAAGATAATACCTGTAATGAATTATTTATTAAAAAAAACATCTACCTATCCACCTCTCCCATCACCAAATCCATCGACCCAATGATCGCCACTAAATCCGCCAACATTGCTCCACGACTAATTTCTGGAATGATTGATAAATTATGCAAGGAACACGCACGAGCTTTCAAACGCACGGGAATATCCGAACGCCCATCCGTGCGAAAAAAGAATCCCAATTCCCCCTTTGGATTTTCAGCACGAGCGTAGAAGTCCATGGCTTGCGGACGAATTTTCTTGGGTACTAAGGCTTGGGGGTCAAAATCGGTGGTACGTTTATGGTCGTTTTTCAGTTTAACAAGGCACTGTTCAATAATTTTGATGGATTCATCACATTCTTGTACCCGCACATAATTCCTATCCCAACAGTCGCCCACCGTTCCCATTTCACCTTTTCCGATGGGAATATCAAAATCCATTTCTGGATAAACTGAATAACCATCCACTTTCCGAAGGTCAAGTTTCAAACCCGAACCCCTCAAAACGGGACCTGTACAACCATAATTTATCGCTAAATCCATGGGTAAAATGCCCACATTTGCGGTTCGTTGCACAAAAATTTTATTTTCGATAATCAACTCACGCAATTCAATCATTTTGGGTTTGAGGTAATTAATAAACTCCGTGCAGCGTTCCTCAAAACCTACGGGCAAATCATAAAATAAACCCCCAACCCAAATATAATTATAAAGCATCCTCGCTCCGCAAATCCATTCCAAAAGACGTTGAATATGTTCACGGTCACGCATCACCCACAGGAAGGCAGTATACGCCCCAATATCAAGCCCATACGTTCCAATCGCCACAAAATGCGAGGCAATGCGGTTCATTTCAGCCACCAGAACACGGATATATTCAAGTCGTTTGGGCAATTTACCCGTCAAATCCAACATCTTTTCCACGCCCATTACGTAGGCGTGTTCCGAGTTCATAGATGCTAAATAATCCATTCTATCCACGTAGGGAATAATCTGATTGAAGGGCAAAGACTCAGCGTGTTTTTCAAAACAGCGGTGCAAATATCCCAAATGTGGAATAACATCTACCACCAATTCACCGTCTGAAATTACTTCCATTCGCAAAACTCCGTGCGTTGAAGGGTGTTGTGGTCCCAAAGACAAAATCATTTCCTCGGACCGCAAGTTTTCTAAAACATACTTGTTTGGGTCAGAAAGTTTGAAATTTTCGGGTTTGTATTGATATTGGATTTTGTTCATGTTGTAAAAATACGGAGGTTGTTGTTAAGTAAGGGTAAAACAATAACTTATAATTTTTATACGTCTCTTTTGAAGCTATTTTTACCTACTTTTTCATTAAGTAGCTCTGCTATTCGCTTCAAAAGTAGGTAAAAATATCATCAAAATAGCCACCCTAAAATTTTACAAGTTATTATTTCACCCTTACTAAATGAAGGGTTTGTGTTAAAATTTTATTAAAAGCTTCAAGATAATTTATCAAATTAATACCGTAAATTTAACTTTAAATATTAGATTTACGGTATTATGATAGAAAGAACTTTGTTAACTGAACTCTTAGAGCAAATTGCCGATATGCCAGCCGTAGCGGTTTTAGGACCTCGTCAGGTGGGTAAAACAACCTTGGTCAAAATGTTGGAAACTCGTTTGTCTAAAAAAGTAATTTATTTAGATTTAGAATCCAATCAAGATAGAAATCGTTTGCAAGATGCTGAATTATATCTATCAGAACGCCAGAATGAGCTTATTGTGATTGATGAGGTTCAACGTATGCCTGAACTTTTTCCTTTATTCCGTTCATTAATTGACCATCACCGAGTGGCAGGAAGATTCATTTTATTAGGTTCAGCCTCACCTCAATTACTGCAAAAAAGTTCTGAATCGTTAGCAGGACGCATCACTTATTTAGAACTTCAGCCCTTACACTGGGGCGAAGTTGCTTCCACTGTTTCATATCAACAACATTGGTTAAGAGGTGGTTATCCAGAAATGCTTTTGGCATCTTCGGATAAGACTTCAAACCGTAGGATGAACGATTTTATTAGTACCTATATCGAACGTGATTTACCATTATTGGGACTGTCAGCTTCTCCCCAAATAATCCGAAACCTGTTTTCAATGCTGATTAGTATTCATGGCAATTTGTTGAATATTTTAGATTTATCTCGCTCTTTGTCATTGAGTCAAACAACAGTTACTCGCTATTTAGATTTTCTTGAAAACGCTTTTATCATCAGGCGATTGCAACCCTATCATGTCAATATCAATAAAAGGCTTACAAAATCACCCAAACTATTCATCAGAGATAGTGGGATGTTTCATGCTTTGGCTGATATTACTACTCAGGAAGCCTTAGCGGGCAATTTATTGGTGGGCAGTTCTTGGGAGGGCTACGTTATTCAGCAAATTATTGCTCAATTATCGTTTAATATTCGCCCTTATTTTTATCGAACTGCCGATGGAAGTGAACTTGATTTAGTATTAGTGCGTGGAGCAAATCCAGTATTGGGGATTGAGATAAAGTACAGTAATTCTCCAAAATTAAGTCGTGGGAACTATATTGCTGCACAAGATTTAGGAGCAATTCCGTTGTTGGTCATTACTCCTTCTGCTGAGGATTTTAAGATGGCTGAAAGTGTGGACGTTTGTAGTCTGCAAACCTTGAATTTTTATTTACGTAATCTAAGTTTGATTGGGTAAATATGGTTTAAAGTGAAATTTATAACTCAACTTGTTTCATAACGAAACAATCGTAATCTTTGTTCTTTCTTACACAAAACTAACCATGAATAAACAATTTAAAGTAATAATGCTCGAAGCTGAAAAGAAAGTTTACGAGCAAGTTTTAAATAACCAGCAAAGTAATTTGGGACAAACAGAAATAAATGAATTACTGGATTTGTTACTGGAAATTAACGAACAATTAGCGGAACTTAAAAACGAACCATCAAAATGAAAACTGTCGATAAATTAAGAACACTTTTCCAACAAATTGACGAAGCTAAAAACCCTTCTGAAATTGAAATTTTGGGAAATGAAGTAAATAAAATCTTAGCTGAAAATGCTCAACAACCCATTGAAGGAATTGCTTCGTTTTTGTTGGAAAGAGCAACTATTTTGAAGC
>JAYUIP010000823.1:0-1437 GCA_043765945.1 Arcicella sp. | reverse complement strand
CAAATCCTGAACCTACTGGACCTGTCCATGCGTAGGCTTTTCCACCCGTTGCTGATAATTTAATGGTTCCACCCACACAAACATCTTTTGTTGTGGTTGTTGCCGTTAAATTTGGTAGTGGACATTGAATACCCGCATCAATCGTCAAATTCGTTCCTGCGATACCTAAAACAATTGGGTCAGATTTACCCGTTCCTGCGTTTGCATCACTGTCAGTTGCATCTGCACCTTGATTTTGCTGAGTGAATTGTTTATCGTTTGGTAATGTCGTTTTGTCAAATTCAACTACGTAAGTACCTGGTTTTAAATTATCGAATAAATACTTACCACCATCTGCTGTTACAGTCGTTGCAACTTCTACCAGTGCCAATGGATTTGATGAATCATATAATTTAACTGTGATTCCATCTACACCTGCATCTCCTGCATCTTGCTGACCATTTCTGTTAATATCATCGAATACTAAATCTCCAATTCTACTTGGTTGATAGATGCCAAAATCTACCGTTAAGTTTCCATTGTTATCGTCTCCATCTATTGTTGCATCAGGCTCGTTGAAATTCGTTAAGGTAATTGGTAATGACTGAATTACTTGTGTCGTTCCAACTGTATTACCTCTATCTTGATTATCACCAATTACTAAATCAACATCTTTCGCTGGTTCAAATGCTCCTAATAATGAACCGTTTGTTCCCGTTGATGATTTATAACCCGTTGGGGCAGTAATTTGAACAATGTATTCGCCTGGCTCTAAACCTGAGAATGAATATATTCCATTAACCGTATTCTGACTTGGGGCAGCTGATGCTCCCAATGTTCCGCCTGAATTTGCAAAGAATAATTCAACTTTCACTGGCGTTGTTACACCCGCTTCCGTTGGGTCTTTGATTCCGTTGTTGTTAGTATCTTCCCAAACTAAATTACCGATTCTTAAACACTTGTCAATTTTGATAACGATTGAAGTAGTTGCTGTACAACCATTTGCGTCCGTAATTGTCAAGTTATAAGTTCCTGCATTTCCTGCTGTTGTTACTGGAATTGTTGGATTTTGTTGTGTGCTACCCGTAAAGGCAACTGGTCCTGTCCATGAATACGTTCCGCCAACACCTGCACCACTCGCTTCAAAATTAATGGCTGAACCAAGACAAATTGTGTTTCCACCTTTGCTAATTGCTGTTACGGTTGGTAAAGGATTTATTACCACTGCTACTTGTGAAGTCGCAGTACAGTTGTTGCTGTCTGTAACTTTCACTACGTAATTTCCTTCCAATGGTTCAGTTGCATTCAAAATATCTGGATTTTGAAGTACGCTACCCGTAAAGGCAGATGGTCCCGTCCAACTGTATGAAGAAATGGTTCCCGTTCCAGCCGTTGCTTTGCTTTCTAATTTAATTGTTGATTGAGTACAAACCGTTGCGTCAAGAACCGAAGCCGTTA
>JAYUIP010000822.1:0-1440 GCA_043765945.1 Arcicella sp. | reverse complement strand
ACAATTTTAGAAGAAATACCCGTTCCGCAGGTAAGAAAAGGTTATGTTTTGATTAAAACATCTCGTAGTTTAGTATCATTGGGAACTGAAAAAATGCTCGTAGAATTCGGGAAGGCTAACTTTTTAGAGAAAACTCGCCAACAACCCGAAAAAGTAAAACAGGTTTTTGATAAAATTAAAACTGACGGAATCAAACCTACTATTGAAGCTGTTTTTAGAAAATTATCTGAGCCAATTCCGCTGGGCTATTGCAATGTTGGCAAAGTCGTAGCAATCGGTGAAGGTATAACCGAATTCAAAATTGGTGACCGTGTAGCCTCAAATGGACATCACGCCGAAGTAGTTTGTGTCCCTAAAAATCTGGTTGCTCGAATTCCTGATAATGTTTCTGACGATGAAGCAACTTTTACGGTTGTTGGAGCAATTGCTTTGCAAGGAATCCGTTTGGCAAACCCAACTTTGGGTGAAATCATTGTAGTAATTGGACTCGGACTTATCGGACAATTAACCGTAGATTTATTACAAGCCAATGGTTGTGAGGTAGTTGCGTTCGATTTTGACCAGTTGAAAGTTGATTTGGCGAAGACAAAAGGAGTTAAGGCTTTCAAGGTTTCTGAAAATATTGATACTGCGAAAATTGCTCTTGAAATTACCCAAAATATTGGCGTTGATGCGGTTATAATTACTGCCTCAACAAAGTCGAACGAAGTGATTTCGCAAGCTGCAAAAATGTCTCGAAAACGAGGGCGAATTGTATTGGTAGGCGTTGTTGGACTGGATATTAACCGTGCCGATTTTTATGAAAAAGAACTCAATTTTCAGGTTTCATGCTCGTATGGGGCGGGGCGACATGATGATAACTATGAAAAAAATGGACAAGATTATCCAATTGATTTTGTGCGTTGGACTCTAAATCGAAACTTTGAGACGGTCTTAAAATTTATCTCAACGGGTCAACTTAAAGTGCAACCTTTGATTACGGAAATAGTTGATTTTCAAGATTATAAGCAAATTTATGAGCATATTGGCAAATCAAAATCTATTGCATCTATTTTGAAATATGGTGATAATATTGACATAACACAAACCAAAATCACGCTCAAAAGTCATGTTGCCCTTAACACAAATGCCGTTTTAGGAATTATTGGTTCGGGCGACTTTACCAAAGCTACTGTCCTTCCTGTTTTATCCAAACTTAAAGCCAATATCAAATATTTGTCGTCTTCTTCGGGCTTGTCGGGAACGTTGTTGGCTAAAAAGTTTGACGTTCAATATTCCATTACAAATAATGATGTTATGCTGAATGATTCGGAAGTTGATGCCGTTATCATCACGACTCGTCATGATGCACACGCTCGTATGTGTATAACCGCACTGCAAGCAGGAAAGCACGTTTTTGTGGAAAAACCACTGGCACTTTCTTTGGAAGAAATCAATGAA
>JAYUIP010000821.1:0-1444 GCA_043765945.1 Arcicella sp. | reverse complement strand
GCAAACTGTAAAAGTGGTAGAACAATTACCGCAAATTCGGTCAATGTAAATGCTATTCCAAATGCTGCAACCAATACAACATCTGAGTCAAATCAATCTGTTTGTAGTGGCACAACCACTTCACTGTCAGCAAGTTGTGGTTCAGGGGCAAGTCCAGTTTGGCACACAACTAATACGGGTGGAGTTGGCACAACGGGAAGCCCTTTTATTACGCCTACTTTAACGGCTAATACCAGTTATTTTGTAGCTTGTGAAAATACGGCATCACCATTTTGTGTAAGTGCTACCAGAACACAAGTTTCCGTTATTGTAAGAGATTTGCCAGTTCCCAATATTGGCGTTACCACAACGCCCATTTGTGCGGGAGCCACGTTGAGTTTAACCTCGGGAGCAGAATTTATGAATTATACTTGGACGGGCGTAAATGGTTTTACGGCAAGTATTCAAAATCCTACCATTCCGAATGCAACTGCTTCTGCGACAGGAACTTATCAAGTAATTGTTACGGGTGGCAATGGTTGTACGGCAATGGCAACCACCTCGGCAACGGTCAATGCCTCACCAACGGTAACACCAAGTACCCAAACGATTTGTAGCGGAGAGACCATCACAACTATTGCGATAACGGGTGCGGGTCATACGTGGACAAGAGATAATACGGGTTCTGTAACAGGCATTGCAGCGAGTGGCACTGGCGATATTTCGGGGGCATTAACTAACACTACCGAATCGCCCATAACTGTAACGTTCACCATAACGCCAACGGGTGCTTGTGGTGGCACACCCATCACGGCAACGGTTGTGGTCAATCCGATTCCGACCGTAACAGCCAGTACCCCAAGCCAAGCGATATGTTCTGGGCGAAGCATAACGGGTATTAGCTTTAATCTTCCACCACCACTTGGACCTTTGTTACCAGACCCAAGTTCAGATATTCTACCAATAGCACCAGTATCAACAAAGGGTATTGTATTGAATAGCTTTGTTGCAGGAACAGTTTTTACTTGGACAAGAGATAATACCGCTACCGTAACGGGTATTGCAGCCAGCGGTTCTGGGAATATTACAGGTATTTTATTCAATACTACCACTTCGCCTGTAACGGTAACTTTTACGATTACACCATCTTACACCAATGCTGGAACAACTTGTACGGGTACGCCCATCACGGTAACGGTAACGGTGAATCCAAACCCTGCATCAGCCACGATAACGGATGCGGGTACATCTTTTTGTGCTGGAAGTAGTACCACCCTTTCTGCCCCTGCTGATCCGAATTATACTTATGCCTGGGAAAGAAGTTTAACGGGAATAGCGAACCCCAATTCATTTACCGCATTTGGAGGTACTGCACAGACTCAGGTTGTAACAACTTCTGGGGTGTACCGAGTAGTAGTCACCAATCAGTACAACTGTTTCACTCGTGATACAACCGCAGTGAAAT
>JAYUIP010000820.1:0-4334 GCA_043765945.1 Arcicella sp. | reverse complement strand
ATTGTTCATCATCAACTATTATGCAGGTTATCATGGGTAGGAATCTTTACAATCAATTCGGAGGAATATAATTGATTTTGGTTAATAATGTTCAAGCTATGTTTGTTAGGATAATTTCTTTGCAAGCGTTTTTTTACGTTTTCTAAACCTATTCCATTCGATCTTTCTTTGCCAAACAAAGATATTTTATTTTGGACAAAAAAACGAATATAATCTCCCTGCACTGCGGTTAGGTGGATAATGAGTGGGTTTTCTGATTCATTGAGTTTGCCGTGTTTGAAAGCATTTTCTACGAAAGACATCAAGACCAAGGGCAAAATTTTAATTCCTTTGATGTCCCCTTCCACTTGATAATCCAATTTCATCATGGGGGTTCGGAGTTGTTGGAGTTCTACGTAATTATTGATGTATTTTAATTCATCTTCCAAAGGGGCTAAACTGCCCACAGCGTAATCTTTCATCGAATATCGCATCATGTCTGAGAGCAATTCTACGGCTTTGGTGGCATCTTTACTACCCGTATCTTGCACCAATGCATAGATATACCACAAGGTATTGAACAAAAAATGAGGATTAAATTGTGCTTTGAGGTTATCTAATTGAGCGTTTTTTAATTCAATTTCTGTTTTTTGGAGTTTTGTTTCTATTTCGAGTCTCCTTGCTTTTTCTTTTCCTAATTCATCATAATAAGTGAAACCGAAGGCAAGAAAGGACATATTAAAAAACCAAAAAGTACCTCTTTTAATGTGCTTTAATATGTCAATAGTTGAGCTTTTTTCGAGACTGATAAGAAAATCAGCATATCCGATAGTAAAAATTTGAAACAAAATATAAAGTAACAGTAAATTTAAAGCCAAAACATAGTGATTTTTCCATAAATATCTTGGATAAAGATACAATCGTGCTGCATAGAAAATCATTGCCCAACTTAATACTTGTAAAAAAGCACCAATTAGCGTGTAGATACCATAACTGTCGAAACGCCACCACAATTGTAAGACCAAATATAAAATCCATAACAAAACGTGTGAGATGACAGTTTTTTTACGGTTATTTATATTATCTATTGCTTCGATATTATTCATTTTATTTTTCATTCGCCCTTTCTGAGATGTAATTCACCCCTACAATACTCAAATTGACGTATAATTTTTATTTATTAAAAATTTTAAAACGAATTTTGAATCCACTATTAACACGATATTCATGAAGTCATTTTTAATATATTCAATCATAATTTTCAGGTTCTTGTCTTGCCAAGAAATATTTGCTCAAAGTAAACCTCAAAGCAAAATATTTGGTACTGTTTCGGACTCTCTAACAAAAGGATTGTTACCCAATGCCACGGTTATTTTAATGAAAAATGATACAACTATAACTGGCATACAAACCAAAGCGGACGGAAGTTTTTTAATTAAGAATAAGTTGGCGGGAAATTATATTCTTCGAGTTCGATACATTGGTTACAACATTAAAGATATGATAATCAACTTGAATAATCAAGATTTAGACGTAGGGCGTATTAATTTGACTTTGCAACAAATAGCTTTATCAGAGGTGAAAATAGTAGGTAAAAAACCGTTTATTGAATATGATAACGATAAAATTACTCTGAATGTTTCGGAAAGTATCACGGGTGTAGGAGGTAATATTTTAGATATTTTGAAAAAAGCCCCTATGACGATGGTTGGGATGGATGGCGTTATAACATTGACAGGAAAAGCCAATCCGCAGATTCTGATTGATGGAAAACCAACTAATTATTCTGGAGATGTGAGTAAACTCTTAGAAAGTATGCCCAGCGGTTCAGTTGATAAGATTGAAATTATTACGAATCCATCAGCAAAATATGAAGCCGAAGGTAGGGGGGCGGGAGTAATCAATATAAAGACTATCAAAGGAAAAGCCTTTGGCACAAATGGTAACTTGACCACAGGGCTTGGTATGGGACAACAGTACCGTTATAATGCAGGATTAGATTTGAATTATCGTTCTGAAAAATTTAATCTGTTTGGAAGTTATAACCGCATTGATTTTCAACAATATACCCTATTTCACCTCACAACTTTAATAAACAAGTTTTTTATAGACGAGGATGTAGATAGAAACAATCATCGTTTTAGTAATACATTTAAGGCTGGGGTAGATTATCAAATAGACAAAAAGAATACGTTGGGTTTTTTAGTTTCGGGTTTTAGTAACTTGGCTAATACTACCAATCGTTCAGATACAAGGTTTATGACTGTCAATAGCACACCAATAGATTCTTCACAAATCACATCAGCCAATAGAGAGACAACATGGAACAACGCAGCCTTAAACCTAAACTATATTCACAATTTTAATACGACAGGTAAGTTTCTAAAAATAGATGCCGATTATTTACGAAATAATAATATACCAAAAGAAAATTTTGCTATTAATTATTTAGACAGCAGAGCTTTGCAAGCACGACAATTGAGCTATTACAGGAATAATTTACCTTCAAATCTTAATTTAGGGTCAATTACCTTAGACTATGAAAATACCTTGAAAGACGGCAGAAAATTAGAGATGGGTATTAAAGTAAGAACCACATGGCTAACCAACGATTCTAAATTTGATATTTTATCGGATAATATATGGGTGAACGATGTTAGAAGAAGTAATCTTTACGAATATAAAGAAAATGTAAATTCAGGATATATTAACTACAAAACTACTTTTGAAAAGATAAATATCTCAATGGGAATGCGGATGGAAAATACCAATTTAGAAGGATTTTCAGTAACGCAGAATGAAAGATTAACCAGAAATTATGTACAGTTTTTCCCTAATATATCCTTGAAAAAAGACCTTGATAAAAATAATACAATTGGGTTATCTTATCAACAAAGTGTAAATCGTCCGAGTTATGAACAGTTTAATCCATTTGTAACCTATCATACCAATTATTCAAATTCAAGAGGTAATCCAACGCTATTACCTTCCATTGATAATACAATAAGCCTAAACTATACTTATCAGAAAAAATTATTCTTCAATTTGGTTTATACCATGACCACAGATTTTATAGGATTTATTCCGAGACTGAATCAGAGTACAAAAGTAATGTCATACATCTACGAAAATTTTGATAGCGTTAACAATTTGTATTTTAGTAATACCTATAATAACAACATAACAAAATGGTGGCAAACCAATTTAGAGTTATCGTTGTACCATCAATCTGTAAGAGGCTCTTATGAGAATACAACCTTCACAAAAACAAATCCTTACGTGGGATTCATTTATTCAAATACTTTTATATTGGGCAAAGGTATCACTACCGAACTTTCAGGATATTATCATTCAAGGTGGGCACAAACTATTTTTTTAGGTCGTCCTTTTTATAATGTAGATATCGGTATCTCTAAAACCATCCTAAATAATCAAGGCAGTTTGAGGTTAAACATTACAGATGTATTTAATCAATTACGTTATATTTCTGAAATAGCAGTTATTAATCATGTTATTGACCGCAAGCCAGAAACTCGTTATATCAGACTAAATTTTTCATATAAGTTTGGCAACAGTAATGTTAAGAAAAATAGAAATAGACAAACAGGGCTTAGTTCTGAAAATAGTAGATTGAACAATTAAATTTTTAACCATAACTCCCAAAAAAAATGCAAAATCAAAAATTACAAATTCAAAAAATAACCATTTGTGTCTTAATCGAACCTACTAAAAAGCAAAAAAGCAATACTGGTGATCTTACATCTTCGATGGGATGTGGTAGCAATGGATATTAGTGTAATAATTTTTAAGTCCATGATGATTACTAACCTATCTAACTATGAAAATAAAACTACAAACCTCATCAACAAAATGGATTCAAACAAATTTGATGAAACAATCCATAGTGATATCTATACCTACCGTTTCCCTGATGGACAAACGGGTCAATTATTAAAATTATTGGCAAATCATACGGAGGGTTCTGACACCACGAATACAAAATTATTTATCAAAGAACACCTAAAACTATTAACCCAGAATATTAAAGAAGTGGAGTATTCCAACCGCCCAACGGCTTCGCATTTTCCTTTTGAAATTGATGTGGCTACGGGCGAAAAACATTACACGGACGAGTTTTGTTGGTCTCGTGGAGATTTGATTACACTTATTTTATTATATAAAGCCGATAAGGTTTTTGGTGAGACCCTCAACGAGTTTATCGCCAACACTATCGGGGCTATTGTTGCTCAAAGAAGGACTCTTTTGGCGGTCAATGATAATCCCTTTATCCGCACAGGCACGGCGGGAATTGCCCTTTGTTTCAAGATATTACATAGACTTTCTGGAAAATCATT
>JAYUIP010000819.1:0-1452 GCA_043765945.1 Arcicella sp. | reverse complement strand
AATTTTAACGGGTATGATAGGAACGGATGTAGTTACTTTGGTGGGATTCATCTGCAATGTGGCAAAGAAAAAGTGGTGGTTCATTCCATAAAATTTTTCGAACTTTTTGTTGGAAACGCACGGATTTTGAGAATTCATCGTTCGTTTATGGTTAATCCGAATTATGTGAAAGAATGTAATCAAGAACACGAATTTCTGACGATAACAAATGGTCAGCAAGCTAATATTTCGAGAAGAAGAAAACATACCTTGAAGGGTTTGGGTTAATAACTAAACATATTCGGATTTACCATTATTAAAATTTATATGAATAAAAACGTAAAGACAACCGTCATTTTAAACAGGACTTTTTTTATTGCTGACACATCTAATGGTCAAAATCCTTCCGCAATTACTTCCAACAATTTAGCATTTATTATTTTCACTTTCCTACCTTCAGTAATCAAAATACCTTGTTCTTTAAAAAATGCCAGCACCCTCACAACGGTCTCTTCGGTGGTTTCTGCATAAGAAGCAATATCGGTTTTGGACATCGTAATGGCAGATTTCCCCTTTTCATCTTTATATTTTTCATTCAATATCAATAAAATCAGGGCTACTTTTCTTTGGTCGATTTATGAGAAAGTGAGCCAATCAGATTTATCCAAACATTGAATTCAAAACTAAGGATTTCCACTAAATTAAAGGACAAATTTGGAGATCTCCGAGCAATTTCCAGAAATTCTTTTCCCTCAATAACATCAATCTCACTATCCTCTAAAATATACGCTGAAACGGGATGCTTTTCTTGGCTCAACAAAGGACGAAAACCAAAATATTCACCAACAGTATAGATGTAAACGATTCTTCTATTACCATCTTGATTAGTTTGCTCAATTTTAACTTTTCCTTTCTTGACTAAATATACCGCTTTGGGCGTTGAACCCTCACGGTAGAGTTTTTATAAGCTATCGTTTTTGTTGCTAACTCATCCATATAAATTGGTAAAACCGCTTTGAGCAGTTTATTGCTGGTGAAGTGATATTTTGAGATAGCAAAGTTCATGATAAAGAATTGGGTTTTAGTTGATGAGCATCAGCTTTCAAAATACAAACGTACCATTACCTTGTAGCAAAAATCTGAAAATTACTAAAAAACAGCTACATTCACCCTATCGTATCTTGTTGAATGTGATTTATAAACAGTCTAATACTACTACACAATTTTGAAATAAGAGATTAAAAAGAGAGTCAGTTGAGCGAATTTTGTAGCGACAAAACAAACAAAATACTCACAATGACTCTCACAGACAAACTTAATAGTATCAAAGGGAAATACCATAAGTGTATGATAGAAAATGTTACGATGCTTCTGACTGGATTATTAACAAGTAAGACGACTAATCTTTATAAAATGAAAGATGATATGAGTCGCATTACGGGAATAAAAGGTTTAGAATCAGGTAGTTACTAT
>JAYUIP010000818.1:0-4355 GCA_043765945.1 Arcicella sp. | reverse complement strand
CACCGCCGCATCTCCCGCTCAATACTCTCCTTATACGGATGAAAATCAACCTGCAAAGTATGTCGTGGAGATTCTTTGTATCGCTTTGCCATTGCTTGCTTGTCTTCTTGGATAGATTTTAGCATTTCGGCTTTATTGGGCAATTTGGTTTCTCCCTTCAAAATCTTGGCAATCCACTTGCTTTGCACCTCCGCCAAGGGCATAATTGCTCCCAAAGGTTGGATCAAAGCTAAGAAAAATAATCCCGCAAAATCGGGGTGTATTACTTTTTTATACAACCTAAAATCATTGGTTTCCGACACATTAAAAGATTGGTCTTTCAAAAATGGGAAGGTTACTTTATAGCCCGTGGCATAGATAATTATGTCAAAATCTTGCTCCGTTCCGTCTTCAAAAATGACGGTTTTTTCTCTAAATTCTTTGATGTTTGGCTTAAATTTCACTGAACCTCTGCCCGATAAATTGAGTAAATCTTGTGAGAGCGTTGGATGTTCGCTCAACAAAGGGCGTTTGGGTTTAGGCACACCAAAATCTTCTTGTTTGCCCCTTGCCAATCGAAGAGCCGAACCCAAAAATAGTCGCTGGATGGGAAGCGGTAATTTTGAAGTCAATGAACTTGCCAAGCTATCAAAAGGAATACTCCAAAGCCAGTTAGGAACAATATTTGCTCCGCTACGGGTTGAAATAACTACGTTTCCTGAGTAGGTTCGAGCCGCCTCACAGGCAATATCCACGGCTGAATTTCCAATGCCAACCACCAAAATATTATTACCTCTTATTTGTTCAACTTCTTTATAATAGTGTGAATGCAGCACTTCACCCGTGAAATCCCCTTTGAAGGCGGGTTCTGGAAAACGGGGATTCCAATGATGTCCGTTGGCAATAATTACGTTGTCGTATAGATATGAACCGTTATCCGTTTTCACCGTGTAAGTGCCATCTTGATTGCGAGTTACGTTCTTTACTTCAGTACTAAATTGAATATCCTCACGAATGCCAAAATGGTTTACATAATCATCAAAATAGTTGATAATATGGCTGTGATGCGGAAACATCGGATATTCTGCGGGCATTGGATAATCAGAATACGCCATAATCATTCGGTTAGTATTGATGTGCAAAGACCAATACGCCGACGACATTCCGTTATCATTGTTAAACCGCCAATTACCCCCAATTTGAGAGCCTTTTTCAAAACAATCGAAACTGATGTGATGCTCTTTTAGAGTCTTAGCCGCTGTAATACCCGATGACCCAGCACCGATTATGCAAACTGTTTTTTTTACGTTCATAAGGTTAAAATGTTGCTTGTGAAATACTTGACAAAAATCAATTATTATCTATTGATAATTAGTGTAGATACACATACCTTTGATTCAATAAATAGCTAATCACAGTTTATCGTCTGGTTTTTCGTGGCGGCTTAGAACCAGACATACAAATTTAAACTGAAAAGAAGTTTACAAACTCCTAACACGCTTAATCGCTTTAAAACTTTCATGTCATTGTGGCGGCTTTGATATTCAGGCATAGATTTGGTGTTAGGAGTTTATTCTTACTCCTTCGTGCCAATCAATTCTTGCCCTTGCACTGCCACTTTTATTCCTGTCACTTTCCCATCCGTGCGTGTAAACGTAATGATTGCTCCGAAACTTGTTTCCTCAAACTCATCATCTTTCTTACGAGTCATTTTTGTTGGTGGATAGCCCGTTGCTTCACCCTGCAAACTCCCATCTTTAAAAAATACTTTCATTTTTTCAACCATCTGATTGTCAGCCATTTTATAGCTTCCATAATAGTCATTAAATTCTGTTGAATCAACTGTTGCTCCCTTATTAACAGAAATATTTGAAGAAGTGGTTACTGTTTTTGCGAACGAAGTAACAGCGAAAAATGATGCAATTACTGTAATTAAAATTGATTTCTTCATTGGATATATATTAGATTATATTGATAAAAATTTGAAACTTGCAAAGGATAAACAAAGTTAAAACTAATTTGTTTTCCCTAAAAATATAAGTATGAAAAAAACAGTTTTTATTACTGGAAGTGCCAATGGCATAGGAAAACATCTTTCAGACGTTTTCTATCAGCAAGGTCACAACGTTATAGCAACTGACTTTCTGATTGATAAACTCGACGAACAAACAAAAGGTTGGGATTCAGCAACTTGTTTGATTGAAAAATTAAATGTCACGGATACTGAAAACTGGCAAAATATTGTTCAAAAAGCCATGCAGAAATTCGGAAAAATTGATGTTCTTTTGAACGTTGCGGGCGTTATTACGCCAGGATTTGTAGCGGATTTCGCTTTGAAAGACATTGATTATCACATAGATATCAACGTGAAAGGTGTGATGTACGGAACAAAAATCGTAGCTGATAAAATGATCAAACAAGGCTTTGGACACATCATTAACTTTGCTTCTCTCGCTGGCGTTGCTCCTATTCACGGAATTTCGTTATATTCTGCCTCTAAATACGCTGTGAGAGGTTTTTCGTTGGCAATCAGACCTGAACTGAAAGTAAAAGGAATTGATGTTTCCGTAATTTGTCCCGATCTAGTTAATACAAATATGCTAACAGAGCAATTAGACCACAAAGCCGCAGCCTTAACATTTTCGGGTAACAAAGTCCTTACGGTCAATGACATCGAAAAAGTAGTTTTCAATAATGCTTTACAGAAAAAACAAGTGGAAATTTTAGTGCCGCCGAGCCGTGGGTGGTTGGCAAAATTAGGAAACCTGTTTCCTGTGATGGGTTTTTGGGTTGCCAAAAAATTGACGGAGAAGGGTTTGAAGAAACAGGCGGAGTATAAAAGTTATAAGTTGTTAGGTCGTTAAGTTTTTAAGAAAAATTAACAAGTCAAAATATTTTTAATTCTAAATAAATTTTTCCTGCGATTTTTTCAACTTAGTGACTTACTGATTAACAACTTATAACTTCCTTTTTACTGAAAAACTCGAATATAATCAACGATTAAATGCTGTGGAAAAACCGTTGTTCCATCGGGTTTTCCAGGCCAATCACCTCCTACTGCCAAATTTACAAGCAAAAAATATTCCTCTTGAAATTCACTAAGTCCTGCGGGCGTTGTGTCAATAATGTGGAATTGTACATCATCCAAATACCAAACAATTTTTTTTGCATCCCACACGATTGAAAATACGTGAAATTCATCGTTGAATGTTCCTGACGCTAATTTTGTGTTACCTCCATATAACGCTCGGGTTCCATTATTATCCCAATGAACCGTTCCATAAGTAGTTTTATCACTTCCTGCACCAGTCCCATTGCCACCAATCATCTCCATAATATCAATTTCACCGCATTTAGGCCAACTCACTTGTGGAATATTTTTACCTAACATCCAAAGTGCGGGCCAAATTCCCTGTCCTTTCGGTAGAGCCGCCCGAATATCAACTCTGCCGTATTTAAAGTTGAATTTATCCTGAGTTGTTAATCTTGAAGATGTATAAATTTGACTTCCTACCGATTCGTTTTTAGCTTCAATGATTAAGAAACCATCTTTAACAGAGGTATTTTCTTTTTTATAATTCTGTAATTCATTATTTCCCCAACCATTATTATTTCCTAATTCATAGTTCCAAAATTTTTCATTCAGGCTTGTTCCCTCAAACTCATCCGCCCAAGTTAGTTTTAGATTTGCATAACTTATCGGAGTTGTATATCCTTTTGTAGGAATTATATTTTTAACTGGATTATCATTATCATCCTTCGAGTTGGAAACGTAACCCCCTGGTTGTTCGCAAGCATCATAAGGTTTCAACTTATCGCCTAATCCATCACCGTCGGCATCATAGTACCAAGTAATTTTTACGCACGGAACTTCTTCTTTACCACAAGACAGATTTAATACTGAAAATAAAGACAGAATAACGAATAAACTGAGATTGTTACGCATATTTTTAATTTGTTTTTGGATGAAAATATATGTTACTAAGAACCAATTGAAAGATAATGTTTTAATAATACACTCATTACTTTAACATTTTATCCAGAGCCTCTTTAATTCTCTCTGTTTCGCTCGGTCTTGGAGCGTTATCGTCCACCACATTTCCGTTGGCATCCATCAAAACGTATCTTGGAATTGAACTGATGTTGAATTTCGTAGGAATCTCGGAACCAGAAGGATTTGGCAACACAAAACTATGACCATCGGGCAAAGCAAAGTTCTTATTTGCCATAGCCCAATCTGCCTTATCTTCATCCATTGAGATATACACAAAATTGACTCCCTTAGCGGCATATTCTTCTCTCAGAGCCTGTGAAGCGGGCATTTCACCCCGACAAGGACCGCACCAACTCGCCCAAAAATCAATGTAAGTCACCTT
>JAYUIP010000817.1:0-1454 GCA_043765945.1 Arcicella sp. | reverse complement strand
TCGTTGGGCATTGTTACTGATTGCAAGTTGCTATTTCTACATGGTTTTCAAACCTGTTTATATCTTGATATTGGGTTTCACGATTGTAATTGACTATTATGCAGGGATTTACATAGAAAAAACAGAAGGTAAAAAACGTAAACTATACCTTACTTTGAGTCTTATTGCGAACATCGGTGTATTGGCGATTTTTAAATATTTCAACTTTTTAAATCTCAATTTTACGTGGCTTTTAGAAGGCATAGACCTTAAAAATCCTATTCCGTTTTTAGACATTCTCTTGCCCATTGGTCTTTCATTCCATACTTTTCAGGCAATGTCCTACACCATTGAGGTTTATCGTGGAAATCAGAAAGCGGAACATCATTTCGGGATTTATGCCTTATATGTAATGTTTTATCCGCAATTGGTGGCAGGTCCAATTGAGCGCCCACAGAATGTTATTCACCAGTTTTATGAGAAGCATGACTTTGATTATCAGCGAGTTACAGACGGACTAAAATTGATGGCTTGGGGAATGTTTAAGAAAGTTGTCATTGCCGACCGCCTCTCTTTAATGGTGGAGGAGGTTTACAAATACCCATTTAATCACAATGGAATTCCGCTAATTGTGGCAACCTTCTTTTTTTCAATTCAAATATTTTGTGATTTTTCGGGGTATTCAGACATTGCCCTTGGTTCAGCACAAGTAATGGGTTTTAAACTCATGAAAAATTTCGACCGACCTTATTTTTCAAAAACAATTTCAGAATTTTGGCGACGGTGGCACATTTCATTATCCTCTTGGTTCAGAGATTATTTATACATTTCATTAGGAGGAAATCGGGTTTCAAAATGGCGAAGAGAATATAATCTTTTTATCGTTTTTTTGGTATCAGGAATTTGGCACGGAGCCAGTTGGACGTTCGTGATTTGGGGAGCAATTCACGGATTTTACCTTGTTTTTGCCAATTTAACCGCTAATTTTAGAAATAGGATAGTAGATTTAGTTGGGATAAATAAATTGCCTTTTTTATACAAAATAATTCAAATTTTAACCATCTTTTGCCTAACATCTTTCGCATGGATTTTCTTCCGTGCAACCAAAATCCAAGAAGCAACCTACATTGCTGGAAATTTATTTACGGGTATCGGTGAGCAATTGCAACAGCTTGGTAATAAGGAATTTATCGAAAAAAATATATTCTTAGGGAAAGGAATTACCAACTTTGCGATGGTTGCTTTTTCAATAATGGTGATGGAAATAGTGCATCTTCAACAGCGAGGAAGAAGCCTCAGAGATGCTCTAAATCAAAGTCCATTATTGATTCGTTGGGTACTTTATTACGGAATAATTTTAGCGATTTTATTCTTAGGTATGTATGATGAACCTGCACAATTTATTTACTTTCAATTTTGAGTTTAGGGGATAGGTTTTGGGGGTTAGGTCTTAGTGGTGGAATTCACCATCAACT
>JAYUIP010000816.1:0-1454 GCA_043765945.1 Arcicella sp. | reverse complement strand
TAATTTCTTTCAAAGCGTTGGCAATGGCAATGGCAGGATAAATATGTCCGCCCGTTCCACCACCCGAAATAATAACTTTTGGCATAATTTATTTTCGGAACTTGTCACGATGCAAATTAGACCACGGATAACACGGATTTAACGGATTTTCACGGATTTTAATTAATTTTTATCCATGAAAATCCGTGAAAATCGTATCATCCGTGGTCTAATCTTGTCTGCGACGAATAGTTGTTCCATTTATTTTTTACAAAACAGCGTCTCTAACTTTATCTTTACTTACTGAAATAATAATTCCAATCATTGCCCCCGTGAATAAAAGCGAGCTTCCTCCCATACTCAAAAGCGGTAATGGTTGCCCCGTGACAGGTCCCAAACCCGTGGCAACACCCATGTGAACCATTGCCTGTATGACCAAACTGAACGTTAAACCAGCGGACAATAATCCCCCAAAAGCTCGTCCAGAACTGTCAACCGCCTTCATGCCTCGATATAAAAACCAGAGATACAAACTCATCACGAAGAGTCCGCCAATCATGCCCCATTCTTCAATAATAATGGCATAAATAAAGTCGGATTCTGATTCACTCAAAAAATATCGTTGCTGACTTTTTCCTGGACCTTTGCCCGTGAGTCCACCGTTGGCAATGGCATAATAACTCCTTTCTATCTGATAATCAGTATCTTTATCTGCATCTTTTTTCTTTTTCCCGTTGTAATTTGTCGCAAAATTAATGATACGATTTTTGGCAGTTTCCATCCGAGTTCCCAAGCCCAACATTACGGCTATGGTTCCCACGAAAAATAGTCCTATTAACACCATTGCCAGATATTTTTTAGGGACTCGTCCAATGTACATCAGTAAAAAGCAGGTAGTAAACAACAAGGCAGAAGTTGAAACATTGGTTAAGGCAATGCAAATACAAACGATGATTATTTTTATTGCCATCGGCACTACATCATTAAATCGATATTCCAAATGTTGCCGCTTTGCCAACATAAAAGCCAGATTGGTAATGAGCGATAATTTGGCAATATCAGAAGGCATAAAGGTCATTCCACCCAAATGAATCCAGCGGTTGGCATTGTTGATTCCATGCTCAAACTTGTAGGCGTATAACAATAAAATTACCGATAATACAACACCAATATTTGAAAAAACGGCAAATTTATGATAGTCAAAACGGTGAAAAAACCACATAGCGGCAAGCCCAATGCTCATATAAATGGAATGTTTAACGACAAGGAAAAAAATATTTCCATCGCCCTGCACGGCAAGTCGCCCCGAAGCACTTGCCACCACAATGATACTAATCAAGGACAAGGCAGCAATTACCGTCCAGATTTGGTAGTCACCTTCCAAGTTTTTTTTAAGCCAAGTAGTCATATAAATTCGATTTTTGTTATTCGATTTTCGATATTAGTTTTAGCGGTTTAAAATGTCTGAATTGGCA
>JAYUIP010000815.1:0-4363 GCA_043765945.1 Arcicella sp. | reverse complement strand
TGGAAAAGAGGTTTTTGCATTATTTTGTTATTAATTTATTTTCTCCCACTCTTTCAATTTGTGACCATAAAAATACTGATAAGGAAACGCCAAGATTTCAAATAGTTTCTGAAAAAATCTGCCGACTTGAAAGAGTTTTGAAGGATAAATGTGCGTGTCATTATTCAAAATACCTTTAATCATTGCTTTTGCCACCTCCTCGGGTGTACTTGCAGGAAAAGGAAGTGGAACGTCCTTACGAGAAAAATTAGTGGAACGATTGAAAAAATTGGTTTTAGTAGCAATCGGATAAACCAAAGAAAGATGCCCAAAATCTTGATTTTCAAAGCGATAAGCATCCTCAAAACGATCAAGAGCAGCTTTGGTTGCTCCGTATAAAGCATACCCTGGAACTGCTAATTTTGCCATTGCCGATGAAGTCATTAACACAAAATACTCTCGCCCAACGTTCAATTCTTTCATTTTCTGAAAAGCATAAATCGGAGAAAACACATTGACTTGAAAAATTTTTTCGATCCGTTGCCAATCAGGTGTTGAAATGACTTCGTAATAAGCAAAACCTGCATTGGCAATAAAAATATCAATCGTTTGAAATTGCGTAAGAGCAAAAGCAAAAAGCCTATCAACTTCCGATTGTTGGGATAAATCGCAGGTAAAAGGAGTGATTTTATCGGAAGCATTTTCAATTAAATTCAAATCAACCGCAACTATCTTAACGCCCTCAAAATCAAGCAATTGATTTAACAATGCTTTCCCAATTCCCGATGCTGCACCTGTCAGAATAATGTTTTTATAAGCAATTTGCATGGTATTTGGTTATTGAGGAATTGATTACTGGTAAATTAGTTTACCGAAATATCTTAGTTGTGTAATTATCAATAGTTCTATCAGTAACCAACAACTAATCCACCAATAACTAATTTATCAATAACTAATCCTCAAAGTAATGCTTCTTCACCAAAGGCACATTAAAATTCATCTCAAAATCTTTCACTTTCATCGTTATCAAGGGTGAAGCTTTTGATAAATCTGGGAAGAAGTTTCTATCCACTTCAATGGATTTTATCGAAGCCAAGGTGGCTTTCCCTTTTGCCGTTGGATTGGTGATAATGAGGTCTTTGCGGAGTTTTTGCACAACAGTTAAAGGCAAAATTGAGGTAGTTAACGGAAACGAAATGAACCCTTTTTTAATGGTAGTTTTAAAAAATTCTTTACCATCGATTTTCAGAGAAATAGCCTCCGTTCCGTCCGCATTCGTTTGCCAATCAAAGTCGGCATATTCCTTGGGAATTCCCCAGTTTTCGATGCCATTATAAACACTATCACGGCTTGAAACATAAATTTTTGAAATTGAAAACATCTTTTTCCAATCAAAAGTGAACATTCCTGGAATAAATAATAATTCCCGATAAGGTCCAACGCCCGAGGTTTTATAATCTACTAACATGACCGTTCCGACATATCCCAAGAACCTATCTTGTTGATAATCAGCCAAGAAGCCATATTCTTGCACAAAATCCTTCGAGAATTTATAAACCATAATGTAGGCATCTCCCGTAAGATTCCACGGTGCTGGGGCAATTTTCATTTCCATAATTTGTAACACGGACAGCCTTATCCGTAAGTAAAATAAAAAAGGCGGACAAGGCTGTCCGTATTACAAATATAACCCCAAATATCCCTCCATCTCCACTTGAATTTTCTTTGCCTCCTCCCCTGCCTTACGAGCAAAATCTTTTTCATAAGACGCATAAATAATCCCTCTCGAAGAATTCACTAAAAGCCCACATAAAGAGTTCATACCATATTTCGAAACCTCTTCCAAACTTCCCCCCTGAGTTCCAACGCCTGGAACCAATAAAAAATGATTAGGTGCGAGTGTCCGTATATGAGCGAGCATATCCGCCTTCGTTGCCCCAACCACGTACATCAATTGCTCATCAGTTGCCCATTCTTGCGATTTTCTAATAACTTCTTCAAATAATTGCTTATCGTTATCAACCCGTAAATTCTGAAAATCTTTACTTCCTTCATTAGAGGTTAAAGCCAGAAGAATCACCCATTTTTCAGGAAAATCTAAAAAAGGCGTTACCGAATCTTTGCCCATATAAGGAGCAACCGTTACAGAATCAAAATCAAAACCTGATGATTTTTTATCAAAAAATGCCCTTGCGTATAACCCTGACGTATTGCCAATATCTCCTCGTTTGGCATCGGCAATGGTAAAACATTCTTTCGGAATATATTCCAAAGTCTTTTGCAGACTCTCCCACCCTTTTGAACCATGAGCTTCGTAAAAAGCAATATTGGGTTTATAAGCTACTGCAAACTCATGAGTAGCCTCAATTATTTGACGATTAAACGCAAAAATTGGGTCTTTCTCCGTTAATAAATGCTTAGGAATTTTCTGAATATCTGTGTCTAAACCAACGCAGAGGTACGATTTTTTTTGTTTTATTTGGTCAAATAATTGAGCTTTAGTCATTTTAAATTGTTAAGTTTCAAGTCATTAAATTGATAAATATTTACGTACCAAACAGCTCCTTAAATCATTTTTTGTGTGTTCTTTCTGTCATAAGTTTGCTAAATCTTATGATTAACCTTAATTTCGTGAACAATATTAACCACGTATGTTACAAAATCAAAAGATTTTAAGCTAAAAACACATTACAATTTATACTATGCAATTTCTCCCCCATCCAATTCAAGGCTTAATTGAATGTATTCCCACAAAATTTGAAGATGAGCGTGGACTCTTTTACGAATCTTACAATCAAAAACTTTTTGCAGCAAATGAAATCTTAGAAGATTTTGTCCAAGATAATTATTCATGGTCTAAAAAGGATGTGGTTCGTGGGTTACATTTTCAATACGAACCGAATGCCCAAGGAAAATTAGTTCGTTGCATGACGGGAAAAGTGATGGATGTGGTAGTTGATATTCGTAGAAATTCTCCAACTTTTGGACAGCATGAGAAATTTGTTTTGGATTCAGCCATTGGCAATATGCTCTACGTTCCAGCAGGATTTGCTCATGGATTTGTGGCTTTGGAGGAGACAATTTTCGTCTATAAATGTACTGATTACTGGAGTAAAGCCTCAGAATCGGGCATTATTTATAACGACGGTGAATTAGGGATTGATTGGGGCGTAGAAAATCCAATCGTTTCAGCAAAGGATTTGTTGTTGCCGAAGTTTGCAGCATTAGCCCCCTAACCCCCGAAGGGGGAACAAAAAAACAAAAGTGGCAGAAAATTATTTTCTGCCACTTTTGTTTTTTTGTTCTCGACGAATAATTCCCCCTTCGGGGGTTAGAGGGCTACTTTCTCAATCTCCCGAATCACATTCACAATGCCTTTCAGCGGGATTTTCACCCAATCTGGGCGATAGCTGATTTCGTATCCCAATTCATAAACCGCCTTCTCCAACAAATAAATTAAAAGCAAAAAGTTTATTTCGTTGTTATTTTTGAATAATGGATGTGGCTTTCCAAAAGTGTCCAAATACTTTTCCATGTAGGTTTGCTGAATTAATTTATACCAACGGTCGGCGGCAGTTTGCACTCTTGCAGGATCAAGTTTTGCCGTTTCAGGATCGTTGAACATTTTGGCTGAAATGGCGTAATGATAACTCCTAATCATACCCGCAACGTCTTTTAAAGGCGAATGCTTAATTTTGCGGTCAATAATAGTGCTTTCTGGTTCGCCTTCAAAATCAATGATAATATAGTCATTTTTTGTAGCTAAAACTTGTCCCAAATGATAATCTCCGTGAATTCTAATCCGTTGAGAATCAATCCCTTTCGTTAAAATCTCTTTCGCAAATTCATCAATTAATTCTTTCGATTCCATGAAATCCCACGCTAATTTCTGAGTCACGGGATCGGTCATTTTGGAATAATTATCAATTAATAAATTATAACGTCTTTCTAATAAATCTGTTAAGCGTTTATGAATAAATTGACGATAATCATCGTTGAAATGTTCTGGGGCAAACATTTCATCAGCTTCTGGAACATACAAAGCCAAGTGCATTTCTGCGGTTCGTTGGGCTAATAATTCCACTTGGTCGAAAAAATTTTCCTCAATAGAAAAAGTTTTATCTGTAAATGCTTGTACGAAAGAATCTAATTGCTCCCCCGTTTGCACCCAACTATCCGCTTCATTTTCCACCATTCTTTGCATCATACCCAGCGTGACATCGGGTTTTCCTTCACGCTTCCAAACAATACTTCCCGCAAAGGCAGGAATGTAAGCAAAATCTGAATTTTCCGTAATAAATTCCACCATATCCACTTCTGGATTAGTTTCTTCAAATAGTTTACGATAAAGTTTAAGAAAGTATTTATTCCGCAATGGAAATTG
>JAYUIP010000814.1:0-12436 GCA_043765945.1 Arcicella sp. | reverse complement strand
TTTCTGCGGGTTTTGGTTTTGGAAAAAAATTAGATATTCAAGCCCGACACAATCTTTTGATTGCGAATGTTACTCAAATTAATCCAACAATTGATGGTTTAGAAAAACCACAAGGAGGTTATAAAACGTTTGGAGCTACGTTTATTCAATTAAAAGCCAGTTTACGTGAAAAATTTTGGTTGTATGGCGGTGGCGGTGGAGTAACGCAATCAAATGAGACATTTTTTAATCCTCAACCGTATTTTTATGGTGGTGCAGCACGTTTGCGAGTCTTGGGAATTAAAACACAGATTTTGTACGGAACAGCCGTTATTTACAATCAAAAATTTAGAATAATTCCCATTTTTGGATTTACGAAGGGATTAGGAAGTGATTGGAAAATTTCGGGAATTTTACCTTTCAGAGCAAGTATTTCCTATAAAGTTAGTCCATGGTTGCACGTAGATTTTAATTCGGTTTATGATGGTTATAGTGCTGGTTTTCAAGAATATGCGATTAATGAAAAATTAATTCGTCGTCAAAATTATCAACAAGTACGTTTTTCATTATCAGCAAATGCTAATTTCCTGAATGTCTTTAATTTGGGACTTGAAGGAGGTTTAGGAACATTTAGGCATTTAAAAACCTTTAATTCTGCCAATGAAACACTTATAAATTTGAATTTACCTGCCACCCCTTACGTAGGAGTGAGTTTGCGATACATTACCAGCAAATCAAAGTTATCTTCAAAATTTATGAAAGGAACAGGGATTGAGATTTAACAACGTAATTATCTAAAATGTGTCACAGATAAAGATTAGACCACAGATTGTACTGATTTAACGGATTTATATCCACAATGGAATTGGGATAAATTTACAAAAAATCATAACTCTGTTAGGGGTATTAATCCGTTAAATCTGTGTCATCTGTGGTCTAATTTTGTAGTGCGTCAAATAGTAGATGGTTCCATTTAACAATATACATTATGGTTTTAACGACGGTATTGCTTTGAGCGATGCCGTCGTTTTGTTTGATGGCATACTTCTTTGAATATCATCAATTAAAAAGTCAAGTAATTTTAAAATATGTCAAATCAAAGATTTTGGGTTTAAAATATCAATCAAACCAAAATCTAAATATTGCTTTTAATTCAAGTTGAGGCATTTATCTGGTATTTTATCTACACAAAATGGCAGTTAGTCGAATATAATTTTTTTAAGACTAATATCGTCTTAAAGTTTTATTGATGACGAATTACCTTTGTTCATTATTGACACTAATAAAGACTATTATCTCTTTAAAAATGAATAAAAATACTTATTTCAATTTGATTAGCTTAATCGCTTTTTCGCTTTTTTTTATAGAATGTGGTAAGAAAAAAAAGCAAGAAGATTTAAGTAAAAAAGCAGATTCCCCCGCTGTTGTCGATGTAATGATTGCCCAAAGTCAAGCTATTAATTCAATCACAGAAGCAAACGGTTCTGTACTTGCCAATGAATTTATTGAGCTTCGACCAGAAGTTAGTGGAAGGCTGACTTATCTAAATATTCCCGAAGGCTCCACTGTAAAAAAGGGGACAATTTTGGCTCGTATTAATGATTCTGATCTTCAAGCCCAACTTAACAAGACGAAAGTTCAAATCGAACTATCCCAAAAAACCGAACAAAGATTAACCAAATTATTGTCAATAAATGGTATTGGACAGGCGGAATATGATGCTGCCTTAAACGAAGTGAATTCTCTAAATGCCGATTTGGAATATACCAAAGTATTGATTGATAAAACCATTTTGAGAGCTCCATTCAGTGGAGTGATTGGCTTGCGACAAATCAGCCAAGGAGCGTATGTTACGCCAGCAACGATTCTCGCAACGATGCAACAAGTCAATCAATTAAAGGTCGATTTTACTGTCCCAGAAGAATATTCGGGCGTAATTCGGAAAGGTTCAGTCGTTGAAGTTGCCATTGAAGGAACGAATAATTCGAGATGCAAAGCGGTGGTAATTGCCCGTGAACCACAAATAAATCAAACCACTCGGAACTTAACAATTCGAGCAACTTTATCAAATTGTACTGCAAATCCAGGCACTTTTGCGAAGGTTTATTTTAGCTCAGGTTCAGCAAGAAGCAGTATAACAATACCCTCTAATGCCATCATTCCAGATGATAAAAATAAGAAAATAGTGGTCGTAAAGGGTGGAAAAGCCACTTATGCGGTTATTGAAACGGGCCTTAGAAAAGAAAATTTTGTAGAAATTACGAAAGGCGTTTCTGTTGGAGATACGATTGTGATTGACGGCGTTTTGTTTGCTCGTCCTGACAAACCCGTGAAAATTCGGAGCGTGAAATCGAATGAGCAGTTGAGTTATAAATAAAAATTTGTCTGAATTTAAATTAAAAAATGAATATTTCAGAATTATCTTTAAAAAGACCCGTATTCGCCACGGTGATGAATGTCCTAATTATCCTGTTCGGAGTAGTTGGATTTTCATTTCTTGCCGTGCGTGATTATCCCGCCATTGACCCGCCCATCGTTACCGTCTCCACTTCATATACAGGTGCAAATCCAGATATTATGGAGAACCAAATTACTGAACCACTCGAAAAACAAATTAATGGAATTCCAGGCATTCGTTCAATAACGTCGTCGAGTACATTAGGAAATAGTAATATTACGGTTGAGTTCAATCTGGACGTTCCACTGGAGGCTGCCGCCAGTGATGTTCGTGATAAAGTTGCCCAAGCCGTCAGAAATTTACCCCAAGATATTGATGCCCCGCCCGTGGTTTCAAAAGCCGATGCAAATAGCGATTTTATTCTTTTATTAGCCATCCAAAGTAGAAGCAAAAGCCTTTTAGAATTAAGTGATTATGCTGAAAATGTGCTTCAACAACGATTTCAAACCATAAATGATGTTAGTGCAGTGAATATTTTTGGTCAAAAAAGATATTCCATGCGAATATGGTTGAAGCCCGACCGCATGAATGCTTATGCCGTTTCATTCACCGATATTCAGACATCTTTATCACGTGAAAACGTTGAATTACCTGCGGGTAAAATCTACGGCAATACTACCGAAATGACTATTCGTGCTTTGGGAAGATTGACGACTGAACAACAATTTAGGGACTTAATTATCCGAGAATCCAATGAAGGAATTGTTCGCTTAGGCGATGTTGCAGGCGTAGAGTTGGGACCTGCCAACTTAGAACAAAGTTGGAAATTCAATGGAGTTTACGCTGTTGGTTTAGCGGTTATTCCGCAACCAGGAGCAAATTATATAAAAATTGCGGATGAGTTTAACAAGCGTTTAGCCGAAATTCAGAAAGAAAACAAATCAGATATTGAGTTTAAATTATTAATTGATAATACCAAAAACGTACGCCAATCTTTGAAAGAAGTAGAAGAAACCCTGCTAATTTCATTTGGATTGGTGGTTTTGGTGATTTTCTTCTTTTTTCGTAATTGGCTGATTGCCATTCGACCCTTGATTGATATTCCAATTTCTTTAATTGCGACTTTTTTCATTATGTACCTTTTTGGATTCACGATTAATGTACTAACACTGTTGGGAATTGTTTTAGCCACTGGTTTAGTAGTAGATGACGGAATTGTGGTTACTGAAAACATTTTTCGGAAATTAGAACAAGGAATGCCGATTAGAAAAGCGGCTTTGGAAGGAAGTAAAGAGATTTTCTTTGCGGTGATTTCAACCTCTTTGACTTTGGCAGTGGTGTTTTTACCCGTTATTTTCTTGGAGGGTTTTGTGGGTAGATTATTTCGAGAATTTGGAATCGTTGTGGCAGGTGCGGTTTTAATTTCTGCCTTTGTTTCTTTAACTATTACGCCCGTTTTGAATGTTTATTTAACTCGAAAAAAAGCAGGAAATGGTTGGCTTTACGACAAAACTGAACCCTTTTTCACGGGCATGGAAAGTGGCTATAAACGCATCCTGCAAGGCTTTATGCGGGTTCGATGGATGGCTTGGATAATTGTTGTGGCGTGTGGCTTATTGATATATTTTGCGGGAACGAATTTGCAAAGTGAAATTGCCCCGATGGAAGATAAAAGCAATGTTCGATTTTCCATTAGTACACCCGAAGGCTCGAGTTTTCTTTATACGCAACAGGTGTCCGACCAAGTGACAAACTACTTGAACGATTCAATTCCTGAAAAAGATTTTGTGTTTAATGCGGTTCCAGGCTTTGGTGGAAGCAGTGGCACAAACTCATCCTTGGCAAGAATTGGTTTGACCTCACCCGAAGATAGAATCCGAACGCAGGATGAAATTACTAAAATGCTAAACAAGAAGATGGGCAAGTTTAATAATGCTCGTGTTTTTGGTATTCAGGAACAAACGATTTCAGTTGGATTGGGTTCAAGAGGAAGTTTACCCGTACAATTTGTGATTCAAAATATTGATTTTGCTAAGATAAAGGATGCCATTCCTAAGTTTTTGGAAGCGGCAAGAAACGAAAAAACTTTTCAGAATGTTGACGTTAATTTAAAATTCAACAAACCCGAAATTTTAATGACTTTTGATAGAATTAAAATTAAGGATTTAGCATTGACTACCCAAGATGTCGTTGCCGCCGTTCAAGGGGCTTTTAGCGGAAGGCGTTTAGCCTATTTCACGATGAATGGTCGTCAGTACGAAGTTATCGCCCAAGTTGAACGGGAAGACAGAACGCAACCGACAGATATTAATAACCTTTATGTAACGAACACTCGGGGAGAAAGGATTCCGTTGAGTGCCGTTGTGAAATTAGAAGAAAGTAGTAATCCTCCCTCGCTTTATCATTTCAATCGTTTGAAAGCGGCAACCGTTTCAGCCTCTCTGGCAGAAGGAAAAACCATTGGCGATGGCGTGAAGGCGATGCAAGTCATTGCGGATAAAGTGCTTGATAAAACCTTCCAAACAGCCCTCAGTGGTCCCTCAAGGGATTATTCAGAAAGTTCTTCCAACACTACCTTTGCTTTTGGATTAGCTTTGGCGTTGATTTATTTGCTCTTGGCGGCTCAGTTTGAAAGTTTCAAAGACCCGCTTACTATCATGATTACGGTTCCATTGGCTTTGGCGGGTGCTTTGGGAAGCCTTTGGATATTTGGGCAAACGCTCAATATTTTCTCACAAATTGGGATGATTATGTTGATTGGCTTGGTAACAAAAAACGGCATATTAATCGTAGAATTTGCCAATCATAAACGGGCAGAAGGCTTTTCAAGGTTTGATGCCGTTGTGGAAGCATCCGCTCAAAGATTACGCCCTATATTAATGACAAGTCTTGCCACCTCTTTGGGTGCTTTACCGATTGCGTTGAGTTTGGGAGCGGCTTCAACCAGTAGAGTACCTTTGGGAACAGTAGTGGTTGGGGGCATTTTATTCTCCTTGATTTTGACATTATTGGTCATTCCAGCGGTTTATACGTACTTTTCGAGTAAAGAGTATATAACAGAAGAGTCCAAATTAATAAGAGAGGAACAGGAAGAATCATCTCATTTGGAGGGTAATTAAATTGAAAATCAGGTAGGAACAAATAGCATTCGTCCCTACGGCAAAACAATATCAAGTAGGGACAAATAGCATTTGTCCACAATTTATGCAAACGTACGAATGCTATTCGTCCCTACGGCAAAACAATATGAATAAAATTGCAAAATACATAACGCTAAACTTTATTTCGATTTTGTTTTTTGGAATAAATTTAAGCCACGCTCAACAACCCATTACGTTGAGTGAAGCCATTGATATTACCTTGAAAAACAATTTGGATATTCAGATTTCTAAAAATAATGAAAAAATCAGTAACATCAATAATCATATCGGCGTTGCGGGCGGACTTCCAACGGTTTTGGGGACAATAAATTCTAACGGACAAGTTACTGATTTGAACCAAGAATTAACAAATGGAACTACGATTAATCGAACAGGAGTACTTTCAAATAATTCCAATGCTGGCGTAACCGCTTCAATGCTTTTATACAACGGAGGACGTGTCTTAGCGACAAAAAAACGCTTGGAAGAATTGCAAAGATTGAGTCAAGAACAGTTGAATTCTACGGTTCAAAATGCTATTGCAGAGGTGATGTTTAAGTATTATTCCGTGGTTCAGCAACAAAATTTTCAAACAACATTAAATCAATCCATCGAAGTCTCAAAACAAAGATTAGCTTTAATTGAGGCACGAAGAGATGTTGGATTAATTGGTGATTCTGAATATTTACAGGCTCAATTAGACTTAAATAATCAAACACAAGCCCTACAAGTTCAAAATATTGTGATTGAGCAAAGTAAGGATGATTTATTGAGAATAATGGTTTTGAGTCCAAATACAGAAATTATTGTGAAAGACACAATTGTTGTGGATAAGGAAGTTCCATGGGAGAAAATTGAAATAAATTTAAAACGAAATCCTGACCTTTTAGCGGCTGATATTCAGATAAATATCAATAAAATTGTTGAACGAGAAACCAATGCGAGAAGGTATCCATCTTTGACGGTGAACACAGGATTCAATTATCTAATCAATCAAAGTAGTGCGGGGTTTACGCTTTTGAATCAAAATTACGGACCCTTTTTGGGATTAGGCGTAATCATGCCAATTTATACTGGAACTGCCAATATTCGACAAGTTCAAGTGGCAAAGGTCAATACACAAAATGCCAGACTTCAACGAGAGATTATTGACCAAAATTTTCAGAATACCGCTTCAAAAGCATGGGAGGCTTATACGAACAATATTAAATTGATTGAAGCTGAACAACAAAATTATCAGTTGGCTCAAAAATTACTGAATCTTATCACTCAAAAATTTCAATTAGGAAACGCTACGATTGTGGATATTATCATTGCACAACAGAGTTTTGAAAATTCGGGTTATCGCTTGAATAATTTGAGTTATAATGCCAAAGTTGCGGAGATAACTTTGAAACAGGTTGGGAATTTATTGGGGAAGTAAGGTCTATTATAGTTATGCTCAAGATTTGCCAATTTTTTAAAAATTGGCAAATCTGAGAATTACATGAATTAAAAATTATGGTTCATCTTTAAATTTATACGGTAAATCATAGTCTATACTAATGCTGGCAGGGTTCATTCATCTATAAATCATATTTGAAACAAAGTCATCTCTCCCTAATCTCCTTATCCTTCACTGTCATTTCCCAATCCCCAAAACTTCCTGATAGAATCAAAGAGCCAAATCTAAAATCATCAATAATTTCCGTACCTTTTGAAACAGAATCATAAAATTCTTTGTCCACAGGAATCTCAAAATCAATGGAATTTACTGCATTCTGAATGTGTTTTTTGATGTTTAAAGTAAAATTAGCCTGCTTCAATCTAATTTTTAAGATATACTTTATTGGTTTTGCCGAAGTGCCTAATTTTAAGGCTTGTACTTGTGCAGCGAGAGCAGCATTTTCTTTTTTTAATTGCTCCATCTCACTGTTTCCTCCGCATGAGCACAATAATAATGGTAAGAATAAAAGGTATTTCTTCATAAGTTTTGGGTTTGTTTATTGTAATATCTAATCTACATTTAAGTTATCTAAAATAAATAGTTTTCTTTAAAATAACCATAAATTTGCGAAAATAATTTTAAATCAATGGCTTGGATATACCTCATGTTGGCAGCAACTTTGGAAACTTGTTGGATGTTTTCGTTGAAATTTCTGGCGTTTTCAAAATTCAAATCACTCACTTTTCAGAATTTCTTTACCTCGGAGGGATTAAATATATGGTTGCCGTTGGCAGGTTACATACTTTTTGGCATTGCGAATGTTTACTTCTTTTCTTTGGCAATGAAAACCATTCCATCAGCCATTGCATTCACCATCTGGACTGCCATGTCAATCACTTTTATCAAGATCGTTGAAGTAACATTTTTTAAAGGGACATTGAGTGCTTTGGAAGTATTCTTTTTGGCATTAGTTCTGATTGGAATTGTGGGGTTAAAAGTTGTTTCAAAACCAGTTTAGAAGTAGGCAGTTGACAGTTTATGAGGACATCAATATCCCTACAAACTGCCCACTGCAAACTACCTACTCTACAAAGCATATTCAACAGAAATATGTTTTCTTAGCTTCTTCATTTGAGCAATTTCTGCTTCATAAACTTTCTTTATGCCATCTCCTGCGGCAACTTCAACATCACGAATGTCTTTTACTAATCGGGCAAAACCCTGTGGTTCAACGGATGCGGCATGGTCTGACCCCCACATTGAACGGTCTAAGGTAAAATGTCTTTCCACAAAAGTTGCTCCCATCACCACGGCTACAAGCGTGGTTGCTAGACCCGTTTCATGTCCTGAATAGCCAATTGGCGTGTCAGGGAACATCGCCGTTAAAGTCTTAATCATATTCAAATTCAATTCCTCGGGTTTGCATGGGTAAGCGGACGTTGAATGGGCAATCATCAAGGGGTAATCATCATCAAAATCACGGATAAAATTAACCGTTTCAACAATCTCATCTTGGGTGGACATACCCGTAGAAATCATCAATGGGCGACCTGTGAACAATATTTTCTCTATTAATTCAAAATCTGTCAATGAAGCCGAAGCCAATTTATACATCACAGGACTGAAATATTCTAAAAACTCAACAGAGTCCACATCCCAAGGTGAAGCAAACCAATCAATGTCGTTTTCACGAGCGTGTTGGTCGATGGCAGAATATTCCAAATTACCAAACTCGGTTTTTCTTTTGTAATCAATATAAGTCATTTTGCCCCAAGGCGTATCTCGCATAATTTCCCATTGATCAAGCGGTACGCACAATTCAGGCGTTCTTTTCTGAAATTTTACAGCATCAACTTTGGCAATAACGGCTTCGTCAATGAGTTTTTTTGCGGTTTCTAAGGAACCGTTATGATTAATCCCAATTTCTGCAATGATGTAGCATGGATGACCGATTCCCACGGTTCTTCCAGAAGATAATTGTACGTTTTTCATGATTTTAGAAGTTAAAATGTTGATGTTTTTATATTTTAGAGGCAATAATCATTTCAGCAAGTTCTCTGAAACAACCTTCGCCCCCTTTTTTTTCACAGATATAATCAGCCGTTTTTAAAGTAAAACTAATGGCATCGGAAGGACAAGCGGACAGTCCCACATTTTGCATTATTTCAATATCGTTGACATCGTCGCCAATATAAGCAATCTGCTCTTTTTTCAAATTATGGTTCAGCATAATCTGTTTTAGTACGGCAAGTTTATCTTTGATTCCTAAGTGCAATTCCGTTATTTGAAGTTTTGTAGCTCTTTTTATCACAGAAGGAGAAACTTCTCCCGTAATAATTCCAGTTTGAACCTGAACCAAATTACGAAGTCTTTCAACGCCCATTCCATCCTTCAAATTAAACTTTTTCAAGACCTCCCCTTCCGCACCATAATAAGCTCCTCCATCCGTCAAGACCCCATCACAATCGGATAATAATAGTTTTATTTGCTTTGCTTTTTCTTTAATCTCTTCGATGTTCATGAGTGTTTTAGTTGTGAGTCAAAAATTAGTGAGTAGTGATCCTATAAAGTTTGGACTAACGTAGGCTGGGTTTTGAACCCAGCCTACGTTCTTAAATAATTGAATTATTCCTGTAAACAAATCAAATAGCCGTCCAACCTCCATCCACTACCAAGTTCGCACCCGTCATATATGAGGAGGCATCGGAGGCTAAAAATATCAATGCTCCTTGATAATCAGAGGATTTTGCCATTCTTCCTAAAAGCGTTTTTGCAGCATAATTTTGCACAAAAAACTCATCTTGCGAATTTTCAACGCCCCCTGGTGAAAGCGTATTCACTCGAACGCCTTGCTTACCCCAATAAGCAGCTAAATATCTGGTAAAATTTAAAATTGCTCCCTTTGTTGTGGGATATGATGGTGATTTAAAAAAGGTCTGTTCACCCGCTTTATTTTTGTAAATATTCTGGTCGGGTCCCACCATTCCGTAGGTTGAAGCCACGTTAATAATGCTTCCAGAACCTCGTTTTGCCATTTCTATTCCAAATATTTGCGAACACAGAAATACGCCTAATACATTCACTTCCAATGATTTACGAAAAGATTCAATCGGATATTTTTCAAATGCCGAAAATTCAGCCGCCATTTCTGGATTCTCGAACATATCGTTGATGGCAGCATTATTTACCAAAATATCAATCGTTCCAAAACGCTCTAAAATTTCATCTTTTGCTTTTTCTAAAGATGCTGAATCAGTTACGTCCAAGGCAATTCCCAAGGCATTTTCTCCCAATATTTTAGCAAATTCTTGCGTTGATGCTAAGGAAATATCCGCCACAATTACATTTGCACCTGCTTGCGATAAAGCCTCGCAGTGTTTTTTACCAATTAATCCCGTTCCGCCCGTAACGATGGCGGTTTTTCCTTTTAAGGAGAATAATTTATTGATTTCAGGAGGCGGATTATGATCTTTTTTTTCCATAACAAATGATTTTCATGTAATTTATTGATGGCATGACTTAAAGTCATGCCATCAATTTATTAAAATAATCTAAAATGGATTAATCAAAAACCAGTTCCTTTGGCGTTGCAGGTTTAATGTTATAACTACTCGTTTTTCTAAATACTGCCTCCAAAACTTCACCTTTTAAATACGACTTAACATCTTGACTTTCAATAGCTTGCTTCACAATTGGCATCACTTCACGATAAGCAGAAAGTGCATATTCTATGTCTTCATCCGAGTGACTAAAACTCATATTGTGAAAACCCGCCCACAGAACTCCACGCTTAACCATCTCTTGTTGCATGAGTGCTTTTACCTCTAAAACATTCCCCGCTTCGGGTGCAAACGTTATCATTGTTCGGCAATTATACCCAACGCATCTTGTTAATTCTTCCATTCCAAATTCCTTAGCAATTTGATTGTATCCATCTTTCAAAAGTTGTCCTTTTTCATCTAAATATTTGGGGACGTTTTTATCTCTGATTTCAGTAATCGTAGCAATACAAGCGGCTAATGAAAGGGCTTCTCCACCGAATGTTGTGTAGCTAAATACCTCATTATTAAACAGTTCCATCACATCCGCCCGTCCTGTGAGCAACGCAATTGGCATTCCGTTAGCACAGGCTTTTGAATAAACCGCTAAATCTGGTTTAACATCAAAATATTCTTGAGCACCTCCCAAAGCGATTCTGAAACCCGTCCACATTTCATCAAAAATCAGGAGTGTTCCGTTTTCTTTGCATACTTCTGCCAATTCTTGCAGAAAGTTATTTTTAGGTTCTTCAAAAATAAATGGTTCAAGGATTATTGCTGCTACATCTTCATCCAAAGCCTGTCGAATGGCTTCAATATTGTTGTATTCAAAGGTATAAGTCATGTTCTGAATGGCTTCGGGAATTCCTGCATTTCTACTGGTGATTCCGATGTACCAATCGTGCCAACCGTGATAACCACAACAGAAAATTTTATCTCTTCCCGTGAACGCACGAGCCACCCGAATAGCGGCTGAACACACATCTGCCCCTGTTTTTGAGATTTTTACGGCTTCAGCATTGGGAATAACTTCTTGTATTAATTCCGCCAAAACGACTTCTAAAGGGTGCATTAAAGAGAAAGTGATTCCGTCTTCTAATTGCTTTTTAATCGCTTCATCAACCGCTGGATAAGTATAACCCAAAGAAATTGGACCAATGGCAGAATTGAAATCTATGTATTCGTTTCCGTCCACATCCCATACGTGAGAGCCTTTTCCTTTTTGTAAATATTTTGGAGCAACGCCCCTTGTAAATTGCCCAGGTCCTTTGGCAAGTGTCTGAGTAATAGGCTTTTGCACTTGCAAACCCCGTTCATACAAAATATCAGAAATGGTGATATTTGGATAATTTTCATTAGATGAAATAGTATTTGGCATAATTAGATTTTTAGTTAGCAGCTTTCAGTTGGCAGTTTTATATCCGTAGTTGTCAGAAAAGACCTAAGGCTTTTATGCTTGAAAACTGCCTACTGAAAACTGTTTACTTATTTACTCATAATATTTATCATTCTCATTCAAGTCATCTTGAGTTACTACTTCAAAATAATTCAAAATTTTATTTGCCATTTTCCTACCCGTAAATCCCTCATATTCAAGCACTTCTGGCAATTTTGCGGGTTTGAACCACCTTTCTTCTAAGGCAATTGGCAAGACATCTGCTGTCAATTTATTACGTAAAAGCAACTCTGCAAGAATTGTATAAAGTCCTCCCGTTAGAAAATGGTCTTCAATGGTTACAATTAACTTAGCATCAAAAACGGCTTTCAGAATGGCGTGTTCATCAATGGGTTTCAGACTTCTTAAATTAATAAATCCGACAGAATATCCTTTTTCTTTTAAGATTTCGGCAGTAATCATGGCTTGTTCAAACATGAATCCGTACACCAAAATGGTAATATCGGTTCCTTCTGAAACTACTTCTGCCTTGCCAATTTCAAAATTCTTATCATGCTG
>JAYUIP010000813.1:0-4366 GCA_043765945.1 Arcicella sp. | reverse complement strand
TGAATGGTGGGCAGGCTTCTTAGTGATTGGTTATTGGGGATTAGTTATTAGGCTGAGCATTTAACTATTCATTCAAAAAATTAGCTTCATTATTAATGATAAATCATTGATAATGAAGCTAATAATCAGTAACCAATAACTATTTCTTCTTTGGACCTCTCGGACCTTTGTCATGTGGAGGAACTTGTAATTCTGCTACAAATTTACCTGCCGAATCAAACTTCAAGACTTTGTGACCTGCATCGTTTTTGATACCTACAATTAAATTTCCATCCGAATCTTTTCCAGCTTTTTTAATTGCGTAACCTACATAAGTTGCTGTTATATAAGCACTTACAGTTGCAGGAAGTGTTGTAATATCCACCTCCGCTAATTTTGCTTTCTTGCCATAATGATCCAATGCCTTTACAAAAGCACCATTAGCATCAAACAAAAGACCTGTTTCAACGCTGTTCAAGGTCAAACCTACAACAGTCTGCCCTTTGTCATCTTTACCCGCAAATTTTACAGTTGCTCCCGCATAATTTGCATTAATATACGTCGTGATTGTAGCAGGCAAAGTTGCTGGGTCAACCGCTATCAATTTTCCTTTGCATTTTTCTTTGGTTACAGGGTCTGCATCTGCGGCAGTTCTCGCTGATGAAGCTTGCATTGATAGAAGAATTTCTTCCGAAGGATCAATTGCATCCTGATTGTTACAGCTTGCCAAGAAAAATCCTGAAATTACTGTCAATAAAAACAATACTTTTTTCATGTTATATTTTTGTTAATTAATGATGTTTGGTATAGAATACAGAAGGTTATTTGTTTGTATTGCTTCATAGAGAAAAAATTATGGTCATTTTAATTACACACGTTAAATTTATTAACGATGGCTATAAAGGCAAAATAAAACCGATAAAATTGTACTGATAAATGGAAAATTGAAGTTAAAAATGAAATAATATTACTCATATTTTATCTAATATAAATTCCTCAGAATCAATCATTTGAACAATTTTCCCCATCTTCTTTTGAATAATTTTGAAATGGTGTTCATCTTCTGAAATAATTAAAGAAATAGCTTCACCCGATGCCTCTGCCCTTCCAGTACGCCCAATACGATGAATGTAATCTTTGGGCGAACGGGGTAATTCATAATTAATCACGAAGGGTAAAAACTGAATGTCAATGCCTCGAGAAGCCAAGTCAGTGGCTACCAAAACGTTGGTTTTGCCTTTCTTAAAACGATTTAAGGCTTCAGTTCTGGCACTTTGACTTTTTTTACTGTGAATTGCCATTGCCTCAATGCCATTTTTCTTTAATTTGTCGGTTAAATTATCGGCGGTTCTCACGGATGAAACAAAAATCAAAACTTGTTTCATTTCCTTGGTTTTAATCAAATAACGCAAAAGTGGACCTTTCTTTTCGGGCGAAACTCGGTAGGCAGATTGCTTGATTAAATCCGTATTTTTCTGTTCGGCTTCAACTTCAATTCTGATAGGATTACACAAAAGCACTTCTTGAATTAACTTGCTTTCCGTGTCCAGAGTGGCTGAGAAAAGAATATTCTGACGTTTTGCGGGAAGCAGAGCAAAAATTTGATTGGCTTCTTCTTGAAAATTCAAATCCAACATTTTGTCGGCTTCATCCAAGACTAATACTTCAATTTTTAATAAATTTACGGATTGTGTTGAGACTAATTCCAACAAACGTCCAGGCGTTGCAACCAAGATTTCGGTGTTTTTTAGCGTCATCATTTGCTGATTGAGGGTAACACCCCCAAAGACCGCATTATGCTTAACTGAAACGCTCAAATATTTACTAAATCCTGCAATGACTTCCCCAATTTGAACGGCTAACTCACGAGTTGGAACCAATATTAAAACCTTCAAATGTAGATTTCTGGTGGGTTTTTTACGTTGAAATAATTCCAAAATTGGCAACACAAAACTGGCAGTTTTCCCAGAACCCGTTTGAGCAATTCCCAACACACTTTTACCCTCCAAAATAGCAGGAATGGCTTGAATTTGAATGGGATACGGCTTTGTATATTGCTGTTCCATAACAGCTTTTAAGATAGATTCTGATAAACCAAGCGTTTGAAATGTCATGAAATTATTTTAAGTATTTAACAAATTTACGGCAATTTATCCCTCAATGTTCATCGAATTATAAACCATCCGAATTTCACCGTAACTATAATCTTCTCCCAAAGCCTCTTTCAGTTCTTTATTTTTAAAAGTTGGGTTTTCAAGGATAAATTCTCGAATAACGTTTATCTTCTTTTCTTGCATTAATAACTTAATATCTAAAAGATTATTCTTCACATATTCAGCTAAATGCCCCTCAATCGTGGAACATCCCAAATTACGACTGGCAGCTATTTCTTCAATCGAATTTCCTTCCTTGAACATCGTGAAACTCAATTCTTGGGTTGAGCCTTTGGGCAATTTTCTAAGGGATTTTGTGCCTTCTTTAATTTCTTTAGCTTCGATATTGTTTGCCTCACAAAATTCATTAATAATGTCTAATATCTCATCTCCGTATTGCTCGATTTTAATGTTTCCCAAGCCGCTAATTTGTGCCAATTGCCCTTTACTTCGAGGTTTTTCTTCCGCTAAATTTTCTAAGGTCTTTTGGGCAATAACCATGTATTTTTCAAGGTCTTTTTCATTGGCAACGCTGTCTCGCCAGTTCTTCAACGAAGCGTATAAATCACTTTTATTTCCAGTTAAATTTGAAGGATTTTGAGTTTTCGTTAACCTATTTTTCTCCGTTTCAAAATCAATGTTTGCGTTGGCTTTTGTCGTTAAAAATTGCGTAGAATTAAAACCATTTTGATTAGATTTCAAAAGGACTAATTTCTCAAAAACGTACCCTAAACATAGTTCCCAAAGTTTGTAAATATTGTTTTTTGTTTCTTTGTTATCACAGGATAAATCAACGATTTTCAAGGGATTATAAGTCAATTCTGCTAATTTAATACATAAATAAACACTGCCTTTTTTGATTCTCTCTTGCAGTTCGAGGCTTTCTTCGGGCAAGGTTGATGAATAAATCAGCGAATTTAATTGTCTTGAAAATTTTTCAATAATTGGATTAATTTCTGTCTGATAATTATCGTTAATATTGCTTAGATTTTGGAACGAAGTTGTGGCAAATTGGGGTTGCACTTTTGCGAAAGATTGAACTAAAAAATTAAGGCTATTTTTGATGGATTTAAAGTCAAATAAATCCATAATCCACTCACTTTGCGTGTGCTTTTTGGCTTCCATCAAAGCCTCTTCCGAAAGGTCTTGTTTTTCAGCTTCTTGATTAAAAGTTTTGATGATATTATCTGATTTCACACTCTCAGAAGTGATGGGCGTACTCAACACCAAACCCTCAAAAGTCTTGCACCGACTCAACGCCACATAAACTTGTCCGTGAGCAAACGATGAGGCAGCATCAATAATGGCTCTGTCGAAGGTCAATCCCTGACTTTTGTGAATCGTAATTGCCCAAGCCGTTTTGATGGGAAACTGCGTAAAAGTGCCAATAACGTTCTCCTGCAAGGTTTTTGAATCATCCAATACGTATTTAATATTACCCCAAACGGCTCTTGAAACTGTAATTTCTTCCGTTTCGTGGGGGCATTTTACACTGATTAATTCATCATCAACCGAAATAATTTCGCCTAATTTTCCATTAAAATAACGCTTTTCCGTATTCAAATCATTCTTTACAAACATAATTTGAGCCCCAACCTTCAACTCCAAATCAAATTCATTCGGGTACATACTTTCTGGAAAATCGTCGGTGATTTCAGCGGTGAATTTGTAAGATTTCCCTGCTAATTCCTTCAATTTAGCAGTATTAATGGTCATTGCCGCCTTGTTGTGACTGGTTAGCGTGATGTATTTTTCGTCTTTTGGATACGTAAAATTCGGGTCATAGCGACTATTCAAAAGTTTTGTACTTTCAGCATCCAATTTTTTATCTCGCACTTTATTCAACAAGTTGATAAAATCCTCATCGGCTTGTCGGAAAATGTGGGTTAGTTCAATCGTGATAAATTGACTGAGGGCAAGGGCTTTACTTTCAAAGAAAAACGGACTGGCGTAGTAGGGACGTAAGATATTCCATTCATCATCTTTCACTACGGGAGCGAGTTGGTGCAAATCGCCAATCATCAATAATTGCACGCCACCAAAAGGCAAACTTCGGTTTCTATATCTGCGTAAAACATCATCAATCGCATCCAAAATATCCGCCCGAACCATACTAATTTCATCAATTACTAAAATGTCAATTGCTTTGATGGCTTTGATTTTTTCACCACTAAACTTTCTTACAAGTGGCTTACCGTCAAAGTCTTGATTAGGAATATTAGGTCCGAAAGATA
>JAYUIP010000812.1:0-4379 GCA_043765945.1 Arcicella sp. | reverse complement strand
CTTCTGAGAATTTCTCCACAGCATCATTCCAGAAAATAGGAAGTTTATAGGTGGCACTATCTCCGTAAGCATCCAAATCAATATAATGCCGTGGAGCTTCATATTTAACCGCATAACGTCTCATATCAGGGTCAACTGAGTGTTCCATCACATATCGAAGATGTGTTTTATAAAATGGCATCATTTCTTGAGGCAACGTAAAAATTGCCAAACGATTAATCCGCTGATGAGCAGAGAAACCCCACTTTATAGTTCTGGGTTCTTCGTTCTGAGTTAATAAAAGCCACGGATTTTGAGGAAGAAGTATGTTTGCAAAGGTTTTTAAATTGATTATCAAGCATAAAAATAATCCAAATAGTAAAAGTGGTTTTTTCATGAATAATTTATTAATGGTTAAAGAAAAAATATGAAAATATATTTGTAAATATTTAAAAATCAATAGTTTATGGGTTTTATTTTGAATTAAAAATAGATTATACAGAACTCTGAACTCAGAACTAAGAACCAAGAACTAAGAACTAATAACCAATAACCAATAACTTTTAACTAATCAGTCTTGTGATTTAATAAAAAAGCCGTACCTTTGCACTTCAAATTTAGAAAACAGAAAACCAATATTTATTCGGGAAATAAACATGGCAAATCACAAATCATCATTAAAGAGAATCAGATCTAACGAAGCGAAAAGACTACGTAACCGTTATCAGCACAAAACTACCCGTTCAATGGTTAGAAAATTGCGTGATACAAGTGATAAAGTTACTGCAACTGATCTTTACAAAAAAGTTTCTTCGGCATTAGATAAATTAGCTAAGAGAAATGTTATTCACAAAAATAAGGCTTCTAACTTGAAATCAAAGTTATCGAAGTTAGTGAATAAATTGGCTGTATAATTTAGCTAAAAGATATTCGTATTAGAAGACCCTATGAAATTAGGGTCTTTTTTTGTTTTATGTCAATATTAGGATTTAATTTGTGAATTAAACTTGATGGACTCTCAACAAACACCGAACATCGACCCACGAACAACGAATATGAACCACTACGAAATAGAACATCTCAACATTAAATCTTGGGCAGAGGAAGACCGTCCGAGAGAAAAACTTATCCTTAAAGGCAAAGCTGCCCTTTCGGATGCTGAATTATTGGGAATCCAAATTGGTTCTGGCATTAGAAATATGACGGCGGTTGAATTAGGAAAACTAATTTTACAGAGCGTAAATAACGACCTCAATCAATTGGCTCGCCTGACTGTCAAGGACTTATCAAAATTTAAGGGTATCGGAGAAGCAAAAGCAATTACCATTGTGAGTGCTTTGGAATTAGGTCGCAGGCGAAAGAATTCAGAAACTCCCGAACGAGTTAGAATTACTTCTTCAAACGATGCTTACGAAGTTTTGAAGCCTCATCTGATGGATTTACCGCACGAAGAATTTTGGATTATTCTCTTAAATCGGGCAAATCAAGTCATGAAATGTGAACGTATTAGTAGTGGAGGCGTTTCTGGAACGGTTGCCGACCCAAAAATGATTTTCAAAGTAGCTTTGGAAAACCTCTGCAGTGCCATTATTCTGGCTCATAATCATCCTTCGGGCAATCTCATGCCTTCGCAAGCGGATAAAGATTTAACGAAAAAACTGCGAGAGGCAGGTAATTATTTGGACGTTCCCGTTTTAGATCATGTGATTTTCACGGATAAAGGGTATTTGAGTTTTGCGGATGAAGGTTTAATATAGGTTTAAAAGTTAGAGAAGTTAAATAGTTTTATTTTCTAAAATGGGTAGCTAACTCTTTAATTTTATAACTGCTTTAATTTAATAAAATGACCTTCCGAAAGCGACTGCAATATTTTTTAGTAAAACGTTTGAATATTTCAAATAAAAGTGCCTTAAAATGTATTTCAGAAGGAGAAACTAAAATTAATGGCAAAGTAATTTTTGAAAATGTTATTGTAAATCCAGAAGATACCGTTGTTTTTGAAGAGCAAATGTTACAAGAAGGAAAGAAATTTAGTTTCGTGGCTTTCTATAAACCAAGAGGAATTGAGACAACTTTAAACATAAATATTCAAGATAATTTAAAAGATATTTTGCCTTTTAGAGAGGAACTTTTCCCTGTTGGAAGATTGGATAAAGAATCGGAAGGATTGTTGATTTTAACAAATGATGGGCGGACTTTTGACAAGATATTACGAAGTGAGCATAAAATTGAAAAGGAATATTTAGTTACGGTTGATAAGGAAATTACCGAAGAGTTTATCCTTAAAATGTCAAGCGGAATCAGTATTTCGGGTAAATTGACCTTACCTTGTCAAGTGGAAAAAATTGATGATTTTACTTTTAAAATAACGTTAATTCAAGGCATCAATCGGCAAATTAGGCGAATGTGTTACAAACTTAATTACGAAGTTTTGCAATTAATTCGGGTGAGAATAGGGGAGGTTGAATTGGGAAATTTGCAAGCTAATGAATTTCGATATTTTACACCATAAAAAAACCTTCCCAATTTTGAGAAGGTTTTTTTAGTATTTTAGATAATCAACATGGCATCTCCATAAGTAAAAAATTTGTATTTTTCCTTGATGGCTATTTGATATGCTTCCTTAATTAACTCGAATCCACCAAAGGCAGAAGTCATCATAATCAGTACCGATTCTGGTAAATGGAAATTGGTTAATAACGCATTTGGGATTCTTACTTCATAAGGAGGGAAGATGAATTTGTCTGTCCAGCCATCAATTGGCTTTAAATGACCATCTGCCGAAACCGAAGACTCCAATGCACGCATGGCAGTTGTTCCGATAGCACAAATCCTTTTTTTGTTATCAATTGCTTCATTTACCAAATCACAAGTGGCAGGCTGAATATTAAAATTCTCAGAATCTGTTTTGTGTTTTGTCAAGTCCTCAACGTCCACCGTTCTAAAAGTTCCCAAACCAATATGAAGAGTCAAAGGCGTAAAGTTGATACCTTTTAACTCCAAACGCTTCATAATAATTTTGTTAAAGTGCATTCCAGCCGTTGGGGCAGCCACCGCACCCACGTGTTTGGCATAAATGGTTTGAAAACGCTCCTCATCCGTTGGTTCAACGTTACGTTTGAATCGGATTTCGTCTGGAAGTGGGGTTTCACCCAATAAATGAATTTGTTTCATCAACGCATCATGGTCGCCATCGTATAAGAAACGAATCGTACGCCCACGTGAAGTGGTGTTGTCAATCACCTCAGCAACTAAATCACTATCGCCAAAATATAATTTATTACCCACACGAATTTTACGGGCTGGATCTACCAAAACGTCCCAAAGACGGTGTTCACGATTTAATTCACGTAATAAAAAAACTTCAATTTTTGCTCCTGTTTTCTCTTTTTGACCGAATAAGCGGGCTGGAAATACTTTGGTATCGTTCACAACCATTACATCACCGTCGTCAAAATATTGCAAAATGTCCGTAAACATTTTGTGTTCAATCGTTTTTGTTTTACGATTAACTACCATCATTCGTGATTCTCCACGATGTTCGGTTGGGTATAATGATATAAGATTATTGGGTAGATCGAATCGAAATTCGGACAATTTCATTCTAATAATATTTGCGGTTTTTTCGCCTGGAACCATTTTCTTGTGGATTTATACTAATTTATTAATAAAAATTGAGGGTGTAAATGATCTTCGATTTAAGAAAATCTTGGTTTTATACCAAAGTATTACCCCAAAACACCTCTTAAAAAATACGATTCTTGCAAATATACAATTTTGAGATAGGGCTTGTCAATAGAAATCAAGAATAAGTTTTAAAATAATTATTGCGTGATTATCTATTTTAAGGGAATTAGTTGGTTGAATGGATGTAATGGCAGATTTCTAAGGGTTGTAAAAATAATCAGAAACCCCAAAAAAATCCAAATTCCTTTATTATTTAACAAAAAAAACTTGGAAATAGTTGTTTCAAATAATTCATCTGAAATTTTGAATAGGAATAAGGGCAGGAAAAGATAAATTAAGAAGTTGCTATGAAAGGCTTGAACAAAATTTCCATGTAGAATTTGATGAAATGCACGTTGTCCTCCGCAACCCGGGCAAAATATCCCAGTTAAATTTTTAAATGGACAAAGTGGTAATGTAGTAATTTCTGAGGGATTCCAGAAAAAATAAAAGGCGGTAATGACCATCGTCAATACCGCCAAAAGTATTTTATTCGTATTCATTTATACTGGTTTTGTATAAACATTAGTTTTTGCCACAATGTCATGAAGCGTTTGTTTTTTCTCTGTAAAAAATGCCATCAAATAGCCAATCAAGCAAATTGCACTTGAAATTAATCTCATTATATTACGAATTAAGGCTTTTTGAGTATCTAATCTATTACCATTTTCATC